>NC_013009.1:600000-879977 GCF_000022525.1 Neorickettsia risticii str. Illinois
TTTATGTCAGAAGGTGCAGAACTAGACTTCACATCGCCCTCATCAGCTTTCGTCGCATCGAGTTTCGCAACAAGCTCACCTGTAATATCAGCAACTGTACCAGAATGGTACAACACTTGATTTGCACTCAAGACCAGGTCGAATTTCTCTTTGACAGCATAGTCATCGACAAATAGCTTCACTTTCTTTCCTATGTCCTCCACACGGGACATGTATTCATTCTCAATATCGGAAGCACTCTTGGCAGCATCTTTTTCAGCTGAAGAGACCTCATCTGAAAGAGCCTTTGCCTTCTCATCAAACGCCTCCTTTGAGAGGACATCTTTCTGTTTCTCAAGCCCTTTATACCTTTCCTCTATTGCGGCCCTAGTAGAAATAAACTTTTCCCGGACGGCACGCTGCTTCGCCTTTATGTCTTCCATAAGTGCTGATGCTTCTGAGGAACTTTCGAAGATGACATTTACATCGGCCACCGCGACCTTTAAATCGGCAAACGCTAAGTTAGTAGAAAGCAAAGAAACTACGAATAAAAAAGGAAGCTTACGCATCACACAAGGGATATTCAAAGACAGGTCGAAGTATACACGATAATGTCATCCAAAACCACTCATAATAAAAACCATTTCCCAAGAAAACAACAGGTAACTTCTATTAGAAAAAGCCAGCATAGCCAATGAGGGAAGCCGGACTTAATGTGCAATCTACTTGGATTAAACATCAAAAGTCCTCAGGTGCACACAGAACTATACCATCAACATTCCACCGTTCACGTGGAAAGTCTGACCTGTAATATAGCTTGCCATATCACTAAGGAGAAGAGCGACAATGCCACACAGTTCTTCAGGTAATCCAACCCGCTTCATCGGAATAGTTGGGAGCACTTGCGCAAGTTGCTCTTCGCTGAGCTTATCCGTCATGTTAGTTTTTATGAAGCCAGGTGCAATGCAATTCACCAGTACCCCCTTAGATGCGAACTCGCGAGCGAAACTCTTTGACATACCTATGATTCCAGCTTTTGCCGCACAATAGTTCACTTGACCTGGGTTACCCGTAGCCGCAACGACTGAGGAAATGTTCACTATTCTCCCATATCTTTGACGCATCATTAGCGCTGCAGCATTCTTGTTGAGTATAAAACTTGACGTCAAATTGACATTGATAACCTTCTGCCACGAATCTAGCCCCATACGTAGGGACAATTTATCATCCGTAATTCCAGCATTACAAACTAATCCATCCAGACCACCTAGTTTTTCCTTGCAGCCCTCTATAAGCAGGTGCACATTCTCCGAATCTGAAAGGTCCTGGACGATAACATGTGCTCCGCCGTCAATACTTGCATTCAGGGCGTGCAATTTTGCCTCTTTAGTACCCGAAATAACAAGTCTGGCTCCCAAAGTATGGAGATACCTAACCAAGGCTTCTCCTATACCTCCAGATGCCCCAGTAACCAGTATGCGCTTACCCCGGAGACCAAAATCCATATCAAGGACTGATAAAATAGAACCAAGAGGCAGTTTAGCACCATGCGTGCGCAAAAAACAAGAACAGATCGAGAACTATACACAACTGCTTCTAAACCTTCACGTTAATAAACCATTGGAGGAGCAAAATAGCCTTTTGGGTGAGTTCCAACCACATAAACTAACCCTCCGTGGTGACCCTAGATCGTCAAATCCTTTCTACTGCTTTGCACCATTTTTAGATATCTAATTCGTAACCTTGCACACTTCGCTTATTGAAACTTTGCCCATTCAAAGACTACGCAGAGATAGAATTAAAAGACCGTTTCGCCATCCACACCACATAAAAATCAGACTGCAATTCTGAACACTGGAAAGTCCCAATAAGACACCGTGGTCTCTTCATTAGAAGAAATTAATCACCAACGACAACACACCTAACACAACAAAAACTTTATTCAGGTTCGCAACTCATAAAAGAGGCAGCTTCTTTTCGCGCTACCTTATCAACAATCTCGTTATAATGGTCACCGTTATGAGCCTTGACCCACAACCATCGTACAGTATGTTCGGCTGCAATTGCATGTAGCCTGACCCACATTTCCTTGTTTTTCACGGCTGCTCCCGATGAGTTACGCCACTTATTTTTCATCCAACTCTTTATCCAAACAGTGATACCTCTGTGGACATAAGTACTATCCGTATACACAGTGACTCTTTTTCCTTTTTGCTCAAACGACTCCAGAGCTTTTATTACGGCAAGCAACTCCATCCTGTTATTTGTGCTATCCGCTTCTCTTCCGGAAATTATCTTTTCGTCGGCACCTCTCTGAATTATCACGGCAGCCCAACCACCGGGACCTGGATTACCTAAACATGCACCATCGGTGTATATCACGCATTCTTCCATACTGAAAACCCTAGATCGTCAATATCTTATCAATTCGGAATGAACAATGATATCGAATTATCCCTTTTCACACGCATAATTTGGTAACTATCAGTGCCATAACAGGTACATAGCTTTTGCAGCACTGACAAAATATCGTTTGAAATGAACATACTACCCTTCATTCCATGGTGTCTTAACACATGTGAAGCATCTTCGGGCTAGATTATTCATCTAACTCAACAAGTAGTTAGCCATAACTATCCTTTTTCTGCATTGTCTGAATGTATACACAACCCATTTGGGTTGAACTATGTGTCTAACTCGACAATAGTATCGATGCTATCCATTTCTGCACTGTCTTAACACATTTTGTCTTATTTTAGATCATCGAGATGACCCACAACTATAACAGTGCAAGTACTAAAAGCAGACATTCAGGCACCTTTCATTGCGACAAGCGCTAGTACTTCAAATGTGGCTTTGATTCCATCAGGACAAAGTCTTTCATATTCCGTTATGATTCTCTTGAGAGTGCCCATGGTGGTCATACCATAATTGATCCCGAAGATTGCACTACTTTGCGCAGTAGCATGTATGTCAGTGAAAAGCTTATCTACGCTTGAGTATTCGACTACTACTTTTTCACTCGTCACAACAGGAAGCACAAACCCAACTCTTTGTATAAGTCTTCCTGCATCCTTAATGTGAATAAAAGGAGAAACTCTAGGCACAAAACCATTACCATCATCTGCATTAAAGATAGCTTGTTTGAGTTCCATCAATGTCTCAGGACCAAAAAGACTAATAAGACACATACCCCCAACCTTCAAAGACCTGTATATAGCTGAAAAGGCGCCTACCAAATCGTTCACATGATGCATAAACATACCACTTATGACAAGATCGAAATTATTTTCCCCAAGTTCAAAGTTGTCATCTTCGACGACAATTTTCTTACCAGATACGGATGCTAGCATTTCGTGACACACGTCCAGGTGGACGATATTTTCAAAAGAAAGAGCTTCAAACTCTTTCAAACTGACAAGAAGTTCTCCCCTGTGGGCACCAAAATTGAGCACGTTATTGAAGTTACCGCTTATCTTCTCAAGCAGGAGTGCATATATCTCCAGTAAAAGGTAATAATGGGAGGCATCCACCCTAGCGAGACGCTTTCTACGGGCAATTATAGCTCTTGTATCGAAGAGACGCTTCAACTTTACCTAAATTCCACACCCAAGATTTTATAGGTTTTCTTACCACTCGGGAGATCTATTTCCACGATTTCACCAACCTCCTTATTCATTACTGCCTTTCCTATTGGTGAGGACACAGATATTTTTCCTTCCTTTATATCAGACTCGAGGTTACCTACAATTTGGTAGACCAAAACACTCTCATTTTCCATATTTTCTAGCGTCACGGAGGCACCAAATTTCACACGTTCGCCCGTAAACTGGGAAACATCTATCACTTCCGCTTCAGAAAGATGTAACTGCAATTCCCTTATTTTTCCTTCAACGAAACTTTGCTCCTTTCGGGCTTCATGGTATTCAGCATTCTCAGAAAGATCACCTAATTCTCTAGCCTGAGCAACTGCAGCTATAACTGACGGCTTCACCACTTTGACAAGTTTCTCTAGTTCTTCCTGAAGCTTACAATACCCCTCCCTAGTGATAGGTAACTTTCTCATCTTGTACCCTCCCAAAGACAAATATTATGCCAACAAAATAAAAGCAAGCGCCGTGATTCTACATCAAAATCCTCTAAGAGTACACAAATCATGATTTCTCCGGGACTAAAATACTTAATAAAGGAGACGGTACACAGTTTCCCTATCAGGGATTTTGCCCCTCGTTAGGGCAAGTCTGTGCAGCAGAGAACTAACCAAAAAGGAATTTCGGCGTAAAATAAAGAACAGAAAAAGATTTCCAGCACAAAATTTTTGTAATACCATTTAGGCTTGTGTCGCTTTTTTGTGAGAATGTCCGAGAAAGAGTTTGATGTAGTTGTCATAGGCGGTGGCCCTGCTGGATATGTGTGTAGTATAAAAGCGGCACAACTCGGTATGAGGGTTGCATGTGTAGAAAAACGCACTTCTCTCGGTGGGACTTGTTTGAACGAGGGATGTATCCCTTCTAAAGCGCTACTTCACTCGTCCTACGCTTACTACTCTGCTAAAAAGCACTTTGATGTTCTTGGTGTAGAATGCTCTGATGTAAAGTTGAACCTAACAAAAATGATGGAAAATAAATCCAGAATAGTGACGGAATTGTCCCAAGGCATCGAGTTTTTATTCAAGAAAAATAAGGTTACGCGGTTTACTGGAACGGGCAGCATAATAGACAATGGTGATACAGAGAAAAAATCCATCATTATTGACAAAACTGAGATCATACACACAAAGTATGTTGTTCTTGCAACTGGTTCCGAGGCGGCTGAGCTTCCATTTATAAGATGTGATGAGAAAAGCATCTTATCATCACGTGGAGCACTAGAACTGGACTCCGTGCCCAAAAGCATGATTATCGTTGGAGGAGGAGCAATAGGACTGGAAATGGCTTCCATTTGGTCAAGACTTGGCACTGAAGTCACCCTTATAGAATATGCGAACAGGATCGCAGCAACCTCAGATGGTGAAGTCAGCAACTATCTTCTGAAATCACTAACAAAACAAGATATCAAGTTCTATCTCTCCAGTAGGATTACGGAGATAAAAAAAGAAAAGTTTCTTTCTGCAACCTTTGAGAAAGATGAAAAAATAGAAAGTATATCAGCAGAAAAAATTCTAGTCGCCGTTGGCAGGCGTCCATACTCAGCCAATATCGGTGTTGAGCTAGAGAAGAACCCATCTGGTTTCATAAAGGTGGATAAGAATTTCCAAACCAGCATTCCTGGAATATATGCCATAGGGGATGTAATTCCAGGGGTAATGCTAGCCCACAAAGCCGAGGAAGAAGGGGTGGCTGTCGCGGAAATCCTAGCAGGTAGGACAGGCCACGTTGGATGGATTCCATCTGTGATATATACTCATCCAGAAGTTGCAAGTGTAGGGAAAACCGAAGAAGAATTGAAAGCCATAGGTGTAAAATACAAAGCCTCCAAATTTCCATTCGCAGCCAATAGTAGGGCTAAAACGACTAATGACACAGAAGGTTTTGTAAAGATGCTAGTAGATGAACACGACACCATACTTGGTGTGCACATAGTCGGAGCATCTGCCT
This sequence comes from Neorickettsia risticii str. Illinois, assembly GCF_000022525.1. NCBI lineage: Bacteria > Pseudomonadati > Pseudomonadota > Alphaproteobacteria > Rickettsiales > Anaplasmataceae > Neorickettsia > Neorickettsia risticii. Next base: position 605,577 of record NC_013009.1, read on the forward strand.
CTTCACTTATCGCTGAAGCCGTCCTGGCAATGGAGTATGGTGCTTCAGCAGAGGATATCGCAAGGACCTGTCACTCCCACCCAGATCTAAACGAAGCAATGAAAGAAGCCGCCTTAGGAGCATTTTTCAAACCAATACACTCTTAAGTAATCCCAGTTTGGAATTACTTGCTACATGTTTTACAGTCCGTTGGTGCAGTACGGGTTTGTTTGTTGTGTATCATAAAGCAATTTCTCCTCTCTCTCCGTCATCGTAGAAAGTGTTTCGGTCATAGAACTTTGGCTTGCAAGCACATCGTCTAGAACTGAATTCAGTTTGTCAACATAGACTGATGATTCTCTACGGTCCACAACCGAAGAAAAAGAAGAAAATGACCCCAAAATAAAGAAAAAGACCATTAAGGCAGCATAGCCCGAAACTGCAAGCCTTCCCTCTTTGTAAAAAAAGGTAACAACTGTAACGCCAACAGTACTGATTACCTGAGCCAGTACTTCAGCAATGAAAATAGGTTGAATGCACCTGTTTAGCTTTTTCGACGGAACACTCCTATCTCTTGAAGGAGACAAAATTATACAAGCTTTTTCGTAGGCAGTTTTTATATTATTGCACGTACCACTTCTAGTATAACTTACATAAAGTACAGACAAAGAAATAAAAACCTGCAGCAAAATGCTCGTCGCCAGGAGTATGTAAGTAACTTTTTTTTGCCCACGCACCATGCTCAAAGCCATGGCTGCGCCCCTCAACCCCGCCACAAACAAGACTTCTAGGAATACGCCAAAATACTTACTCTGTACGTTTTTCTTGCTTTTTGGATACTTCATCTTTAGATGTTCCGTTTTTTCCTCATATTGGGATCCAATACCTTTTTACGCAACCTCAGAGACAATGGTGTCACTTCAACAAGCTCATCATCGTTAATATAAGCCATCATTTCTTCTAACGTCATCAGCAGGGGTGGACTAAGCCTAACCGCCTCATCACTACCGGCAGCACGAATATTGGTTAGCTGCTTACCCTTGAGGACATTTACATCAAGGTCATTACCTCTGTTGTGCTCACCCACTATCATTCCACAGTAGACTGGATCCTGTGGTTTTACAAACATTATGCCCCTATCCTGTAAATTGAAGAGTGCATAAGCAACAGCCTCACCTTGTCCATTCGATACCAAAACACCATTAGATCTACTATCTATTTTCCCAGAGTATGGTGCATACCCATAAAATACTTTATTCAGTATACCACTTCCTCTCGTATCTGAGAAGAACTTACCATGATATCCAATCAACGAACGTGCAGGAATATGATATACCAACCTCACCCTTCCTCCCGGATAGTTTTCCATCGATTGCATGATCCCTTTCTTTGTGTTTAGGGTCTCCATTACTATCCCTGCGTATTCTTCATCCATATCGATTGTAAGCTCTTCGATCGGCTCCATTTTTTGACCATTCTCGTCGATTTTTATCACTACCTTTGGCCGTGAAACAGATAATTCAAAGCCCTCTTTTCTCATGTTCTCGATTAGAACACCGAGCTGTAATTCCCCACGTCCCATAACTTCAAATTGCCCTTCTCCTTTTTCTTCCATTTTTATGGAAACGTTTGTCTTTATCTCTTGTAGGAGGCGTGCCAAAATCATACGAGAAGTTAGTTTATTTCCCTCTTTACCAGTGAAAGGAGAAGTATTGACAGAGATGTTTATGGAGATGGTAGCAGGATCAATTGGAATAGCATTAATTGGTATACCTACGGACGGATCACATACAGTATCAGTGACCGATGTATCTGCGAAACCAGCAATAGCAATTATTTCGCCTGCTTCTGCGTTTTCAACAACCTTCTTCACCATGCCTTCAAAAATTTGCAACTTAGTTATGCGGGAATTCTCTAACAATTCCCCATTCAAATTTATTGCCTTTACGAGTGCATTCACTGAAATAGAACCCTGCTCTATCTTGCCAATTAAAATCCTTCCAAGGAAATTGTCATTTTCAAGCATCGTAACAAGCATTGAAAAAGGTGCCTCTCTATCATATTTCCGGACAGGGGTGTACTCTATTACTGTTTCCAACAGTGGGACGAGGCTTTCTCGCTGATCATTGAGATCACGGACACACCAACCGTCTCTGCCAGATGCATACAAAACCGGAAAATCTAGTTGCTCATCATCCGCTTCCAGAGCGAGAAAAAGGTCAGATATTTCATTGATGACCTCTTCAATTCTCCTATCTGGACGATCAACTTTGTTTATTATCACTATAGGCCTCAATCCTACCTTAAGCGCCTTTGAGAGGACAAACTTTGTTTGCGGCATAACACCCTCCGCACTATCAACGAGTAGCATAACAGAGTCCACCATTGACAGGATGCGCTCTACCTCACCTCCAAAATCTGAGTGTCCTGGTGTATCTATCAGATTGATTTTCACATCCCCATAAGATACGGAAGCAACTTTTGAGAACATTGTAATACCACGTTTCTGTTCCAATGGATTCCTATCCATGCCGACTTCATCCAAGACATTTGCCTGCCTTAGCAGATTATTAGTTAACGTTGTTTTTCCGTGATCCACGTGAGCAATTACGGCTATGTTTAGAGTCTTGTTATTCATATAAACCCAGGGCTACTCGTGGAATTATAGCATAAATAATATTGAGGACACCGAGATTTCATATCAAGATGCTATTTTTTTTACAAAAAATTACGTGAGCAAATACAGTAGCTTGGGAACACACTAAATCTTGAAAAGCACACACAACGCATCGCCGAGAAGAATAAAATAATTAAGAAACTAAAAAACCTTCCTTAAATTGAGACAGTTTCATCAAATGATGAGCCAACAGTACAAGTCACTAATCCTATACAGTATAAAACGTGACTAACCATTCATATGTAGTACAATTCACACTCTGATACTAGGGAAAGGTACTCAATGTCTGAAACCTTAATGATAATAGACGCATACAACTTCCTTTTCAGTGCGTACTTTGCTCTGCCAAACCTTACACATAATGAACTGCCAGTGGGGGCGGTATACGGTTTCCTAAACATATTGCTAAAACACCTTCGAACCAAACCAGAATATTTAGTGGTTGCACTGGATAATGGCAAATCCACATTTAGGGAGACTATATACAACAATTACAAAGCAAACAGACCTCCAGTTCCTGGAAACCTGACCCCACAGTTCGCTCTTCTTAGGGAATGCGTAGATGTTTTAAATCTTAATCCACTCGAAATTGAAGGGTTTGAAGCTGATGATATCATAGCAACTCTGGTAAGAAAGTTTTCTAAAAGTGACCTAAAAATAAAAATACTCTCGACTGACAAGGATCTTATGCAACTTGTAAGTGAGAATGTACATGTCATAAATCCGATAAAGAACAGGATCATAGGGGTTAACGAAGTTAAGGAAAAATTTGGTGTATTTCCAACACAAATGACGGATTTTCTCTCCCTCGTTGGTGACACATCTGATAATATTCCAGGAGTACCTGGAATTGGTGTGAAAACAGCTGCAAAACTTCTTAACACATTCGGTGCAATAGACAACTTCAGACTTAACGAAGTTTCACCAGCAAGAATTAAAGAAAGTCTTCTTAGACATCACGGTCAGCTTACGCTATCAAGGAAACTGGTCTCGCTTGTAGATGATATAAACATTCAGTGTTCCCTCGATTGCATACGCTATCAGCAACAAGACGGTACAAAACTATTAGCCTTTCTAGAAAAATATGGCTTTAAAAACCTTATTCCAAAGCTAGTCAAAAGTACTCCTAAACAGTCACTACATGTTACAAAATCAACAAATAAAATCAATGATTTTAGTCTTAGTGCCAAATATGAAGGCCAGATAACCATTTATAAAAATGGAAAAGAAATCATTTTTAGTACACGAGAAACCTCAATCGTAGGAGATCTAAACACGGTCCAAGACCTACTTACAGATCAATCAATAAAGAAAATTTTTCATAGTGACAACATACCACACCCCGACCCTGCAAATGAATCTTTTGAGGATCTAAAGGTAATCGCTTATCCTCTGAATACTTTGAACACAGATCTTGAGTACTTGTTCTCACACTACCTTGGAGAAACTTCTCCAGAAGCATTTCATAAAAGACTAAATGAACTTTATGACAAACTACGCAATGCAATGTTCACAGAAAAGGTATTGACTCTCTACTATAAGGTGGACAAACCTCTGATTAATGTCATAAAACACATGGAAAAAAATGGCATATCCCTGGATGTAGAACAACTCCTCTCACTATCTACGCAAATATCAGGTAAATTAGAGGAGATAGAAAACAAGATTTTTGATACTGCCGGAAAGACTTTTTCTCTGCAATCACCGAAGCAACTCGGGAAGGTATTATTCGAAGAAATGCAGATACCTGTGCAGAAAAAGTTAAAAACTGGTTTGTCCAGTACAGACAACGAAGTGTTAACTAGCCTGAGTAGTCAGGGGTATGAGATCGCAGATTACCTTCTCTCTTGGAGACACTATATTAAGCTGAAAACTGCGTATATAGATCCACTTCTTCTTAAGGTAAATCCCAGCGAAAAAAAACATCGTATCTCCACTACCTATTCCACAACACTTACACTTACAGGCAGGTTGAGCTCGTCGAATCCAAATCTTCAAAACATACCAAGAGAAAAAAACATACGAAAAATTTTTACAGCAAAAGAAGGACATTATTTTTTATGTGCAGATTACTCTCAGATTGAACTAAGGATTCTTGCATACATCGCAAACGTAGAGCGTTTGAAATGCGCTCTTGCCAGTGGCACAGATCTACACACACTTACAGCAAGTCAAATTTTTAAAACGGATAAAATTACACCAAATTTGCGCAACAAAGCCAAGGCAGTGAATTTCGGCATAGTCTACGGAATAACAAACTTCGGACTATCAAAACAGCTCGCGATCTCAAAAGAGGAAGCAGCCTCATACATACAAAAATATTTCGATGAGTATCCAGAAATCAAAAGCTATATGAATCACATAAGAAATCAAGCAAAAAAAGATACTTACGTCAAAACGATAATGAACCGTAAATGTCCCATTCAAAATATAAATAGCGATAATCGTGCGATCTCACTCATAGCAGAGAGGTCTGCTATAAATGCTCCTATACAGGGTACTGCCGCAGATATAATACGCGCAGCAATGGTTCGAATGGCACAAGAAAAAGAACTACTCTCACATATGGTAATGCAAGTACACGACGAGCTTGTATTCGAGCTCGAAACAGATGCAATCCAACAACTAGCAAAAAAAATAAAGCAAATAATGGAAGAACCCCACGGAATACCACTCTTAGTAGAGCTGAAACACGGGCCAAACCTCGGAGAACTGGAGGTATTAAAACTATAGCAAAACTCCTGAACCCAAAAAGAGCCGAGCCCTACAACACGCAGGGCAAGGAAAATCAACTAGAAGACACGTATCCAGCGCCTGATGCATCAGTGCAGACTAAAAAGTTACACTCAGCCAGTACAAAAATACAAAGAGCAAAAGCCAGACTACATCAACAAAGTGCCAATACCAAGCAGCAAACTCAAGCCCCAAATGATTTTGAGCAGTGAATTGTCCAGCTCTGGCGCGAAAGTAGCAGACTGCAAGGAAAACCGTACCAATAACCACATGAAGCCCATGGAAACCGGTAGCTATATAGAAGTTAGATGAGTAAATCGCCTTATAACCTTCCTCAGCAAGAGCGAAAGTAGAATGGTAATATTCGTAGCCCTGCAGGCAAGTAAAAATCAAACCAAGCACCACGGTATACAAGAGCCCTCTGACAACGCCGTCGTTATCACCCTTAAGTACAGAACGATGCGCCCAAGTCACAGAAGCACCTGAGAGAAGAAGAATCATCGTGTTAAGAAATGGCAAATTCCACGGATTGACAGCTAAAATACCCTCAGGAGGCCAAGCCAATCTGACTCCAGGCCAGGGACCATCCATAACATATGCTGGGTCAAGCCAAGCCTTGAATATCGACCAGAAAAACGTAAAAAAGAACATCACCTCCGTAAAGAGGAACAACACCATTCCTATCCTCAATCCTCTCCGAACAATGGAGGTATGCGCTTTACCTGTGACACCTTCAGCTATAACATCACGCCACCAGTAAAACATACAAGCCAAAAGGAGCCCTGTGCAAGAAAAAAGCGCAAATTGGCTATAGGGAAACGAATGCATGAAAAACGCAGCCGACGCAAGCATCCCAAAAGAAGAAGCAGCTGTAAAAATAGGCCAGGGACTAGGATTCAAAACATGGAAACCACCACTCATATTCAACTACACCTCGAAAAACAACAAACAGCACACTACACGGAGGTCACGTCACTATCCACTCCAACAGACACCTGTTTACCTTGTCGTTCGCCGATAAACTCGCGCTTTAATTTATCGATAAAGTATCCAGCACCAACAGGTAACAGCCTGCCTGCTATAATATTCTCTTTCAGACCTCTTAGTCTGTCAACCTTACCGGCAACTGCAGCTTCAGTTAACACCTTGGTAGTTTCCTGAAATGACGCTGCCGAAATAAACGACTCTGTCTGCAAACTTGCTCTCGTAATACCTAACAGGACTGGTATATAAGAACAGCATCTCAACCCCTGCGACGCCATAACCTCATTGATCCGCTCTACACGAGACTTATCAATCTGCTCCCCAATAAGGAAAGTCGTATCACCAGCATCAGTGATCTCAACCTTTTGTAGCATCTTACGAATTATAACTTCTATATGTTTATTATTGATTTTAACACCCTGCAACCTGTAGACGCGCTGTATCTCGCTAATCATATACTCCGCAAGAGCCTCCAAACCAAGCACCCTGAGAATCTCGTGCAAATCTGGGTCACCATCCATGAGGGGCTCACCCCTTCTAATAAAATCACCCTCACTAACAATCAAATGTCTACCCTTTGGTACAAGGTACTCATAAGTCCGTTCTTTATCTTCACGCGACCTGACAATAACTTTCCTCTTTGATTTATAGTAATCCTTTGCGAATTCAACGTAGCCATCAATTTCACTAATCACTGCGTTAACTTTAGCTTTCCTTGCTTCAAACAGCTCGATCACGCGAGGCAGACCACCAGTAATATCACGAGTCGTCGTTGACTCCTTCGTGATCTTCGCAATCACGTCTCCAGCTTCAACAACATCGCCATTCGACACATTAAGTATCGCTCCAAGCGGCAGTAGATAAACCGCATCTTTAGAGTGCTGGCACGTTGCAACTGAACCACCCTCATCAAGTATCTCAACACGCGGACGCAACCCCGAAGAGTACTCTGCTTGACGCCAATCAACAACCATCCTATTTAGAATGCCGGTACTTTCATCATGAACTTCATTGTATGAGACACCTTCTATCATATCCGCATAGGATACCGTACCGGATGCTTCTGCTATTATAGGTACAGTGTACAAATCCCAGTCGGCTAACTTCTTCCCAATCGGAACGACCTCACCCTCTTTGACATATACGGTCCCACCATACTGCACCCTACCTTGGAAGTGTTCTATACCAAGAGAATCAACCAGCAAGATCTCAAACGACCTACTTAAGACAACATAGTTGCCATCACGGTCCGTAATCAAGTTCGCGTTTGTGAACTTAACCTTACCCCCACAAAACGCAACCATACTCGAATTTTCCACTCTGCGCGTCGCTGCACCACCAACGTGGAATGTTCTCATCGTGAGCTGCGTTCCAGGTTCGCCCACCGACTGGGCAGCAATCACACCTACTGCTTCACCAAGGGCAACCAACTTCCTATTTGAAAGATCTGCACCATAACACTTGCGACATATACCGTGTTTACTTTTGCATGTGAGAACCGAACGAATCCGAACCGAATCTATACCAAGTGACTCTATTCTTTCAATTGACTTATCATCGAACATCTCTCCTGCACGCACTATGACGGAACCATCCGATGGATCTATAATATCAGTCGCGGAAACTCTACTGAATATACTGTCACTGAGCGGTATAATCACCACACCACCCTCAACAGTAGCACGAACCACTAACCCATTCGAGGAGCCGCAATCCTCTTCAACGATAATGGAATCCTGTGCTACATCAACTAGCCTACGAGTCAGATAACCAGAGTTCGCAGTTTTTAATGCTGTATCTGCGAGTCCCTTACGGGCGCCATGCGTAGAGTTAAAGTACTCTAAAACGCCCTGTCCTTCCCTCAAATTTGATATGATCGGATTCGGGATAATCTCACCGGATGGCTTAGCCATCAGCCCACGCATTCCAGCAAGCTGCTTTATTTGCGCGGCGGAACCCCTAGCACCAGATTGTGCCATCATGAAAATGGAATTCATCTCTGCAACACTTTCGTACCCAGAAATTCCGTCCATCATGTCTTTTGCCACAAGGTCTGTACATTTTTGCCACGCATCAACAACCTTATTATATTTTTCGTGTTTGGTAATCAAACCCTCTTGATACTGAAACTCGTATTCCTTAACTTCTTCGTTTGCTCTTCTCACATGCTCCGCTTTTGTCGGAGGCACAACCATATCATCTTTCCCAAAGGAAATACCTGAGAGCGTCGCATACCTAAAACCCAATTCCATGATGCCATCTGCAAACTCAACAGTTTTGCCGTGACCACAAGTCCTATAGACTAAATCAACCAGATTGCTTATATCTCTAACCGTAAGCACCATGTTTATACTTTGAAACGGCACGCCTTTCGGAAGAATCTTGAATAACTGTAATCTACCAAAAGTTGTTGTATAAACCTTTATTTCACCATCTAGTTCAATTCCGCATTTGATTTTAGTATGAAGCCCAATATCACCATTTGCAAAAGCATACTCAGCTTCCCATGTAGCACAAAAAGTCACCGGATGAACAACATCTCCTTTCTCCTCGAGGCTCAGATAATACACACCTAGAACTATATCCTTAGATGGGACAATAATCGGCCGCGAATTCGCTGGATTGAGGACATTATTCGTCGACATAACAAGCAACCTAGCTTCAACTTGTGCCTCAATAGACAAAGGAACGTGAACAGACATCTGATCACCGTCAAAATCAGCGTTAAATGCAGTACAAACCAACGGATGCAATTGTATTGCCTTACCTTCAATAAGAACTGGCTCGAACGCTTGGACACTCAGTCTATGGAGTGTAGGTGCTCTATTCAAGAAAACGGGGTGCTGATGAATAACCTTTGCAAGTACATCCCAGACTTCTGGCTGTTCATTTTGCACCATCCTTCGAGCAGTCTTGATCGTCGGCGCAATTCCATAAAGCTCCAGTTTGGAATATATAAAGGGCTTGAACAACTCCAGCGCAATTTTTTTTAGGCAGACCACACTGATGGAGCTCTAGGGCCGGACCAACAACTATCACGGATCTCCCAGAATAGTCTACGCGTTTACCAAGGAGATTTTGCCGGAACCTACCTTGTTTCCCCTTCAGCATATCACTAATGGATTTGTAAGGTCGTTTGTTACTACCTTTAATAACTTTTGCACGACGCCCATTATCGAAAAGTGCATCTACAGCTTCCTGTAACATGCGCCTTTCGTTATTTATGATGATATTAGGCGCCTTCAGATAGATCAGACTTTTCAATCTATTGTTCCGGTTAATCACCGATCTGTACAACGCATTCAAATCAGAGGTCGCAAACCTTCCGCCATCCAACATAACAAGTGGCCTAAGATCAGGTGGCATTACCGGTATAACATCTAAAATCATATCAACAGGCCTACTGTCTGATCCAAGAAACTGTTCTACTAGACGGAGCGTCTTAATAATCTTTTTCTTCTTTACTTCAGAATTTGTTGCAGCCGCTTGAGAGCGCAATTTCACTGCCATCTTTTCCAGATCCAGTGAGGCAAGCATATGCCTAATAGCCTCAGCACCTATCATCGCAGTAAACGAGTCAGGACCGTATTCACGAACTGCGTTCATATAGGCGTCATCGGTTATGAGCTCGTTTTTAGTAAATGTAGTAACGCCCGGATCGATTACTATGTACATTTCAAAGTAGAGCACCTTCTCCACATTTTTAAGCGTCAAGTCCAACAAGATACAAATCTTCGATGGAAGAGATTTTAAAAACCATATGTGCGCAACAGGACTAGCCAGTTCTATATGCCCCATACGCTCACGGCGCACCCTAGAGGAAGTAACTTCTACACCGCACCTCTCGCAGATTACCCCACTGTATTTAATCTTTTTATACTTTCCACAGAGACACTCGTAACTCTTTGTTGGACCAAAAATTTTTGCACAGAAAAGACCATTTTTTTCTGGCTTGAATGTCCTGTAATTAATAGTCTCAGGCTTGGTGACCTCCCCATAAGAGAGAGACCGTATCTTATCAGCACTCGCAAGGGAAATCTTGATACCATCAAAATCAACCGAGCCGCCCCCGTTCTGGCGAAAACTCCTAAAATCTCCCATAAACAAAAAGTACCACCCCTATAGAAATCGAAAGCAAATATTATTTTTAATCAACTACTACCGTCCCGATACCGCTAATGGAAGATCACTAAAATCTTCCTTTCTTTCCAAATCGGAACAAAACTCAACATTTAAACACAAAGCCCTCAGCTCATTCATCATCACATTAAAGGACTCGGGAACACCATAGTAAAAATCATTATCACCACGTACTATCGAATCATATACATTGACGCGACCTACTACATCGTCAGATTTGATAGTAAGCATCTCCTGTAACGCAAATGTTGCACCATAAGCCTGCAACGCCCAGCATTCCATTTCACCAAAACGCTGTCCACCAAAATGTGATTTCCCTCCGAGTGGCTGCTGCGTTATCAAACTGTAGGAACCGATAGAGCGCGCATGAATCTTATCGTTTACTAAGTGATGCAATTTCAGCATATACTTGCATCCGACAGTAACCTTCCTATCAAACTTCTCACCAGTTACACCATCATACAGGACTTCCTGACCCGAAGGATCTTTACCTGCGAGAACCAAAAGCCTTTCTATCTCGTCTGTTTTAGGCCCTTCAAAAACCGAAGCCGCAACAGGAACACCCCTTCTCAAAGAACGCGAATATTCGACTATTTCAGTATCTGTCATCCTCTTAAGTCTCGCCATCATTTTCCTATCGTTCTTGTAAATCTCAAGAATCAACGACTTCACCTCAGAGTAGTTACCTTCATCGAGCAATTTCGAGATTTTTTTACCCAAATTATATGCAGCCCAACCAAGATGTGTCTCGAGAATTTGACCCACATTCATCCTTGAAGGTACACCTAAAGGATTAAGTATGATATCCACAGGTGTACCATCAGCTAAGTAAGGCATATCCTCAGCCGGAACTATCCTGGAAATAACACCCTTATTTCCATGCCTACCAGACATCTTATCACCTGGCTGAAGGGTATGTTTCACAGCAACAAAAACCTTGACCACCATCAGGACACCCTGTGCCAAATCATCATCACCTCGAATTTTTTCGAAATTCTCCTCATAGGTCTTGTTAATTTCGTCAAAGCGATCAACAAACCTCTGCCTCAAAAGCTTTATCGAAGAGATTTCATCAACACTAAGCTTCCACCAACTCTCCCTATCTATCTTTTCAAGAGCCTCTCCCGTAATCAAATCACCCTTCGAGATTGGTGCTAAAGTATTAAGAGCAACCTTACCAACCAACATCTCCTTGAGGAGCGAGTAGATATAGTTCGTCAACACCGCAAGCTCATGATCACGCCTTGCTTTTTCGGCATCAATCGCCTGTTTCTCTATTAACAATGCCCTACCAACCTTTTCTATACCTCGGCGCTGTAGTACCTTTACATCCACTACACAACCAGATACACCAGGCGGTAAGTACAGAGACGAATCTTTCACATCAATCGCCTTCTCTCCAAATATGGCACGAAGCAACTTTTCTTCAGGTGTCACAGGCGAACTACTTTTAGGCGTCACCTTTCCTACCAGAACATCTCCAGCCTCGACGTTTGCCCCAACACACGCTATGCCAAACTCATCAAGACAGTGTAAAAACTCTTCTGCCACACCAGAAACATCCCTTGTTATTTCCTCAGGACCCAGCCTTGTATCGCGAACAACGCATTCAAAACCTTCTAAGTGCACTGAAGTGAAAAGATCATCACGGACAACATTACTCGAAATGACAACGGAGTCCTCAAAGTTGTAACCACGCCACGAAAGAAAAGCCACCACCAAATTCCTTCCCAGAGCTAGTTCACCCTGTTGAATCGCTGGTCCATCAGCAAGAATATCACCTTTTTTAACACGCTGCCCCTGATAGACAACACAACGCTGGTGTATGCACGTATTGTGATTTGACTTTCTAAACTTACACAACGTATAAGAATCAATCCAGAAATCGTCCTTTGACTCCGACGCAACAACGATATTCCTGGCATCTATATACTGTACAATACCCGCACGTTTGGCAACTATTACGGCACCAGAACCACGCGCCACATAGCCTTCCATCCCGGTCCCGACCAATGGTGCTTCAGGCACGATAAGTGGTACAGCTTGTCTTTGCATGTTGGAACCCATGAGAGCTCTATTTGCATCGTCATTTTCCAGAAAAGGAATTAAAGAGGCAGCGACCGAGACTATCTGCTTAGCGGATACATCTGCAAACTGAACTTCACTACGTGGAATAAAAACATTTTCATAATTCCTACGACAGTACACCAGATCGTCGAGTATATAGCCTTCTTCATCAACACGAACGCTAGCTTGACAAATATTTGCCTTTATTTCATCAATCGCAGAAAGATATGTAACCTCGTCGGTAACACGGCCGTCACGTACATAGCGGTAGGGTGTCTCTATAAAACCATACTTGTTAATCTTTGCATATATAGCAAGACTATTTATCAGTCCAATAGTCGCACCTTCTGGTGTCTCCGTTGCACAGATTCTACCGTAATGCGTGGTATGCACATCTCGTACCTCGAATCCTGCCCTGCCTCTATTCAATCCACCCGGGCCCAAAGCTGATATACGACGTTTATGTGTAATTTCTGAAAGCGGATTAGTCTGATCCATGAACTGCGACAGTGCCGAAGACATGAAAAATTCACGAATGACAGCTCCAAGAATTTTAGAATTTATCATTTCACACGGCATCACCGTATCAAAATCGGCGGTTGCCATATTTTCGACAATGACCTTGGCCATTCTCACAAGTCCGATGCGAAACTGATTATCCATAAACTCTCCAACAGACCTAACGCGCCTATTGCCAAGATGATCTATGTCATCAACGTCCCCGACCTCCCTTTGTAAAAGGGCCAACTCTCTTACCGTACAAAAAATGTCCTCCTTCGTCAAAACAGTCAGACTCTCGTCATGACTCAGATTAAACTTAGCATTTAACCTGATTCTACCCACGTTCAGGAGATCGTATCTCTCAGGAGAAAAAAAGAGCGACTCAAACAGCTTCTCTGCAGATTCAATAGAAGGGATCTCACCTGGTCGAATAACTCTGTATATTGAGAGCATTGCCTCTTCATAAGAGCAATCGTACTGCAAAACGGTACTGAATATGTAATTACCCTTCAGCTCGACCAACTTAATAGAATCCACATCAAGAAATTCCAATTTTGCAACATGCTCCTTGGTCAACCTTGTACCATGTGGAAGAAGAACTTCTCCTTTAGCCGAAACAAGATCATCAGCAAGGTACATGTCCTTCATGACTTCCAAATCCATATAGCAATAACGCAACCCTTTTGCATATAGATTTCGCGCCAATACTATGGAAATCCTGTTACCCTTCGCTAAAACTAACTCACCTGTCTCCGCATTGATAAGATCGTACTGAAGACGAACCCCCTTGAACCTTTCCGGAACAAAGCAAACAGTCCACTTACCATCCTTCGTTAAGCGACACTCCGAGACCTCACAAAACTGAGCAAAAATATCCTTATTCGACAACCCCAGAGCTCTAAGCAAAAGAGTGACCGGAAGTTTTCTCTTTTTATCTATTCGAAAATACAATACGTCCTTAGCATCAAACTCAAAGTCCAACCAAGAACCCCTATAAGGTATGATACGCGCAATATAATTGAGCTTACCGGAGATCGACCTAGCCTTGTCATTATCGAAAAACACTCCAGGTGCACGGTGCATCTGAGATACGACAACCCTCTCCACACCATTTATTATGAACGTCCCGTTCTTAGACATAATGGGTATGTCACCCATGTATATCTCTTGTTCTCGTACATCCTTTACCGCTGGTTCAGTCGACACCCCCTCACCACCTTCACCAGATGTCTCATCACCAAAAACAACTAGCCTAAGTATCGCCCTGAGCGGCGCCGAGTATGTAATACCTCTTTCAACACATCCATATTCGTCATGCTTGGGCTCACCCATTCTGCAGCTCACAAACTCAAGGGAAGCCCTACCATATCCATCATTCACTGGAAAAACGGATGCAAAAATATCGTTGATTGAAGAGACAGCATCACCTCCACCTACAAACGAAGCGTAAGAATCCTTTTGGACTTTCACCAGATCAGGGAAGTCAAAAAGCAGCTCATCGAAGTATAACCTGTGAAATCCAGACATAAGAGAAGAAACAAGAAAACGATCTACGTAGAAGAGTTATTCTCCTTTCAATTCAGGTTCACATTCAGCTTCCTTTAAGATCTTTGCATATGCATCAGCCTTTTCTTTTGTGAGACCGGAAAGAACATCTACGGGGACAGCTTCAACTTTATCTTTAAGCTCCTTTAAACCCATATCTTGACCTAACTCTTGCTTGAAGATCGTCTTCAACGCTTTGATGGCATTTGTCTTCTTTTCACCGTAACCCTTTAAGATCAAGGTAAACTTGGATGCCTCACCCTTCTTTTCAACGGACTCAGATGTCGCAGGCGCAGCAGCTACAGCAGCAGGAGCCATAGCAACATCAGGCAAGTTTAAAACCTTTTTCAACTCAGCAGCGAGCTCAGCCGCTTCAACAAGGCTCAAAGATAAAATCTTTTGAGCAATTTCAGAACACTCAACTTTAGACACAAAAACCTCCAAAAAAACAGGTAAGGACAACAACTTTTTAATCAGCAATTAACATTAGCACTTTTCACATAGGAATCAAAATAACCTGCCAAAAGCCTTGCGGGACCATCCAAAGAGTTCACTAGCGCAATAGGAACAGCATTTATAGCATTGATGAGCGACAAGTACACATGCATTTCGTCAGGCAGTTTAGAAAACTCATCCATCAACCGACGGTCAAAGAGGACTTTATCATATTTGCCACCAAGAATTTCCAATCTATCTTTCCCATACTCAGCTGAAAACTTAAAGATACAACGTAGGAATTCCGGAACATTCTTACCACAGTGGACAAAAGCAACACTCTTAGAAAGGTACTCAGACAGGAAGGACAGACTTGAATTTTCAACAGCAATCCTGGCGAGCGAATTCTTCACAAAATTGAAATTACCCCCAAAATCCCACAACCTTTCACGAACACTAAACACTTCCTGAGCACTAAGCGAGGAAACTTTCACGACAAGGACAACTCTCTGCTCAAGTATCACCTCAAGCTTCGCCAAAAAAGCCGCTTTTCTCTCATTCATAACAAATTCCACTACAATGCTAGAAAATCTATAAAGCACCCATCTCCCATGGTACTACTCACACTAACGCTGCGCACATAACTTTGCAAGCCAACGTTCTTAGGCCGAGTCGCAAAGACAGATTCACAAAAAACCTGCAAATTCTCCCTGAGCTTATCGAAGCCCATACCTAAATTTCCAATTTTAGAGTGCATAACACCCGCCTTGTTAGTTTTAAAGAGCGCTTTACCCCCTAATATCGCAGCAACCGCAGCAGCAATATCGTGCGTTACTAAACCATACTTACTGTCTGGCATCAGACCCCGCGGACCCAGAATTCGAGCTATCTTACTTAATTTTGACATCATCGGGGGACTAGCTAGAGAATACTTATACCCCTTAACAAAATTCTTCTTGGCCTTAATTCTCTCTATAAGCTCTTCGCCACCACACGTTACGCTCTCATCAATCACCTCAGCCATCTGCGGTTCCCCACAAAAAACAAGAACACGCCCAAAATAAAAAGGATATTTAAAAACGCAACCTACCTTAACAGAATCTTTTGAAGAAAAATGAACCGCGACGTCAACTGACTCATTAAACTTGCACGCTTTTCCAATTAACTTTCTTAGAGCATCATCTGCACTTACTATCTCTCTCATTCTAATCTCCTGTCACCTTTATGCCCATTGATGCCACTTTTCCCGTAACCATCCGAACAGCAGCATCAAAACTCCTAGTGTTCATGCAACCAATCAATTCCCTTGCAATCTCAGATATCTTACTTTGCCCAACCGAAGCTATAATACTTTTCCCTGGAGTAGAAGAACCTTTACTAAACTGCAAGAAAGATTTTATGACATCCGTAGAATTTTTACCCCTCACGACAACATCAAAAGTTTTATCCTGATATACAAGAACCCTCACTCTTATGTTACCTGCAAGTGAAGCAGTCAACTCATTACACGCCTGACAGAACTTCATAAGATTGACCCCTTTTGGTCCAAGCGACGAAGCTATAGCAGGAGTCGGAGAAGCCTTACCCGCTGGAACACGCAACTTTAACCTAGCAACAACTTTCTTCATACAGCAACACTAAACACAAAGAACAACACTATTCAACTAACTTTAGCTGATCCAAATTGAAGGACACCACCACATCCTGGCCACAAAAAACTATCTTTACTTTGGCCTTCGATGTTCTTTCGTCGATCTCATCAACCTCACCCACACATGCCTCAAAGTATTCACAGAGAATAGCAACACGCGAACCAACCGAAATTTTTCCAGATTCGGGTGCAACCTCAGGAGAAAGCATAAAATTTCTCATTTCGTCAATATCTTTATCCGACAAAAACTTAGGCGAACCAGCCTGATTAAGAAATCGGCAAGGAATACCATACAAACTGCGCATTATGGAGACCTCGTTTAGAAAAGTTGAACCCGGAGCAACCTTGATAAAGATATAGCCCGGAAGAAACCTCTTGGAAGCAGAAGCATCAAACCTTATAAGAGCCGGTGAGAAGAGATCAACAACCTTATCACTGCAGCGACTTTTGATAAGGTCGCACACCTTTGATTCACTGCCGGACCTTACACGCAGAACACACCAAGTATGATCGGAATTACTACTCATACAAGCCAAAAGTTTAGTAAAAAAACCGGACCATTAAAAAAATAACATAATCCACAAATGCAAAAAGCAGCGCAAAAACCGACGTAACGGAAAGTGCAAAAAGGGAAAAAGACACAACCTCCCTCCTGGACGGCCAAGCTATACCTCTAAATTCCGCCAAAACGCTACGAAAAAAACTTACCCAAAACATACATACAAGAACAGGAGCGATAGGACTCGAACCTACAACCATCGGTTTTGGAGACCGAAACTCTACCAATTGAGCTACGCTCCTAAGATTCAACTCTTCACGGCTTTCACAACTCTGAACATCTTTGCTATTTCAGCATCGGTCTTAGAATCCATAATCTCCAATACTTGACCAGCGCCTACTGTCACTCCCCCCTCTCTGATTGCAAACCTGGACCCTTTCTCCATTGCGATCGGATTCAAGAGCTCTACAAAAATCTCCAAATCATCGCCTGGCATGACAATTTCCACCCCATCCACAGGCAAGTATGCTGTACCAGTAACATCTGTCGTACGGAAATAAAACTGCGGCTTATACCCAGACACAAACCCTGTCCTTCTACCACCTTCCTCTTTTGTAAGAGTCACAATCCTCGCTCTCAACTTCCTATGAGGAGTAATTGAACCCGGCTTACAGAGAACCTGTCCCCTACATACATCTTCTCTTTTCGAACCACGGAGAAGGATACCAACATTAAATCCAGCCTCACCTTGTTCAACAAGCTTGTTAAACATTTCGACACCAGTACACGTAGTTTTTTGCGTATCCCTTATACCAACAATCTCAACTTCATCACCAACTTTGATACGGCCCCGCTCGATTTTTCCTGTAACAACAGTCCCACGTCCGGAAATGGAAAAGACATCCTCAATAGACATGAGAAAATCACCATCAACCGCCCTTTCAGGAAGTGCAACATACTTATCGCACGCAGCAAGCAACTTACGAATAGAACCCTTACCAAGGTCACTTTCCTCACCATTAAGCGCCAATAGCGCGGAACCCCTTATGATTGCTGGATTACTTCCATCATCATTATCCTCTGGTAAATCGAACCCATGTGATATCAAAAGGTCTTTGATGTCACTTTCAACAAGCTCCAGAAGCTCCTCATCAAGCTCAGAAGAATCACACTTGTTTATGTAAACGACTATACTCGCAACACCAACTTGCTTCGCCAAAAGGATGTGCTCCTTTGTTTGCTGCATGGCACCATCTGTACCCGCAACCACAAGTATAGCACCATCCATTTGCGCAGCACCCGTGATCATATTCTTGATATAATCCGCGTGTCCTGGACAGTCCACGTGTGCATAGTGACGCTCAGGAGTCTTATACTCAACGTGCGCAGTGGAAATGGTAATACCACGCTGCCTTTCTTCTGGGGCCTTATCAATATTGTCATATGCCCTAAAATCAGCTTCATAGCCACCACCTTCCTCTGAACAAAACTTGGTAATCGCAGCAGTCAAGGTCGTCTTTCCATGATCAACGTGTCCTATCGTACCTATATTTAAATGCGGTCTATCATTGACGAAGACCTGCTTCTGTTTAACAGCCATTTCTACTTCTCCTTATTATCTCACAACATCTAATTAGCAACACGCTTGTCAACCAGCTCAGCAGCTATATGGTCGGGCATTTTTGCATATTCTTTGAACTCCATCGAGTAGCTAGCGCGCCCCTGGGTAGACGAACGCAAATCATTGACATAACCAAACATCCTAGACAACGGCACAACACCAGAGATAACTCGTGCATTACCCTTAGCCTCCATTTCAGCTATTTTTCCTCTTCTGCTATTCAGGTCACCAATAACCGTACCAGTATACTCCTCAGGTGTGACGATTTCAACACTCATGAGAGGCTCCATAATCTTAAGCCCTAGCTTTTTAGCCGCTTCCTTAAACGCATCTCTCGCTGCAATCTCAAACGCAAGCACACTAGAATCCACATCGTGGAAGGCTCCATCTATTAGCGTCACTTTAAATCCGATGATTGGGTAATTAGCTAACAGCCCTTTGTTCTTTACAGAAACCAAGCCTTTTTCAACACCAGGTATGTATTCCTTTGGTATAGCACCCCCCGTAATCTTGCTCTCAAAGAGAAACTCCCCATCATCATATGGTTCAAACAACATTTTCACACGAGCAAACTGACCTGCACCACCGGTTTGCTTCTTATGTGTATAATCTATTTCGTAGGACCGCGTGATGGTTTCTCTATAAGCAACCTGAGGGTCACCAACATTCACATTGACATTAAACTCACGCTTCAGTCTGTCCAAAATGATCTCTAAATGCAATTCCCCCATACCCCTGAGTAAGGTCTGCCCTGTTTCCTCGTTACTCGCAACTTTTAATGAAGGGTCCTCTGCACATAACCTAGCTACAGCCAGCGCCATTTTCTCCTGCTCAGCTGTGGACTTCGGCTCAATTGCAATTTCAATCACTGGATCAGGCGCAGAGATCCTCTCCAAGGTTAACACCTTCCCAGAAGCGCAAAGCGTATCACCAGTACTGGTATTTTTAAGTCCTGCTAACGCGACAATATTACCAGCTGTTTCACTTTTCACGTCTTCTCGCGAGTTAGCATGCATCAGGAGCATTCTCCCAATCCTTTCTTTATTATCTCCATGAGAATTAATCACTACGTCTCCGCTGTTCAGAGTACCCGAATAAATTCTCACAAATGTCAACGAACCAACATAAGGATCGTTCATCACCTTGAACGCGAGGCCAACAAAAGGAGCCTTTGGATCCGGCTTTATATTTACTTTCTCACCCTTTTCATTCTCACCAACGATATCTTTTGTATCAACCGGAGAGGGAAGATAATCCACAACTGCATCAAGTAATGGCTGCACGCCCTTGTTTTTAAACGCAGAGCCACAGAGAACAGGTACAAAGTGATAGCCAATCGTACCAGCCCGAATTGCCGCCCTTATCTCCTCCTCAGAAATCTCCTCCCCACCGAAATACTTATCCATGAATTTGTCGTCTGTCTCGGCAATCTTTTCCATCAATTTTTCCCGATACAAGGCGGCTTGTTCGGCCAAATCTGCTGGAATCTCCCTATACTCAAATTTCGCACCGAAATCATCTCCTTGCCAGTAGATAGCCTTCATCTTTACGAGGTCTACAACACCAACAAACGACTCGGACACACCGATAGGTAGCTGAACTACTACAGGATTCGCACTGAGCTTACTCACTATCATTTCAGCACAACGATAGAAATCCGCCCCCATTCTATCCATTTTATTGACGAAACACAGACGTGGCACATTATGCTTATCAGCCTGCCTCCAGACCGTTTCGGACTGAGGTTCCACACCTGCTACACCATCAAAAACTGCAACGGCACCATCTAAGACCCTCAGTGAACGCTCAACCTCTATTGTGAAATCAACGTGGCCAGGCGTATCAATGATATTAATTTTCGCACCCTTCCACCAACACGTAGTTGCAGCAGAGGTGATAGTAATACCACGCTCCTTCTCCTGCTCCATCCAGTCCATCGTCGCAGCACCTTCATGGACTTCCCCAACGGTCCTATTTACACCAGTATAAAGGAGTATCCTTTCTGTCGTGGTGGTTTTACCAGCATCAATGTGAGCCATGATGCCTATATTCCTTATTTTTTCTAACTCAACAGACGAAGCCGACACGAAAACACCTACCTATTACCACCAATATTGTTACTAGGATTGCTTCTTCTAGCACCCCCAGTATTGAAAAACCTAAAATGCGAAAATGCGCGGCCAGACTCGGCAACTTTCACATTCTCCTCAAACTTCCTGAACGCACCACCATGACTAGAATGAGCATCCAAGAGCTCCAGCGCTATCTTATCTCTCGAACACATACCTTTCCGCTTGCGCGCTTCAGATAGCAACCACCCAAATGCAATAAACCGAGATCTCTCTTCCTTTATTGGGACTGGGATTCTATAGTTCACACCCCCAGCTCTGAAGGAACGCAACTCGACAGCCGGAGAAATATTCGACAGCACACCCGTCAGCACATCCATCGCTGGAACTCCAAGCTGCTTTTCAGCTTTCTCCATAGCACCATAGACTATCTTCTCCGCCAGCGCACGCTTACCCTTTTTCATCACGTGATTTATAAACTTCGCAACGATCTTGCTGTTATACTTTCGATCCGCAGAGACCTCACGTTTTTTGGCTACATTCCGTCTAGACATCTAAACTCCTGTCAACTCTTCTTAGCACCATACTTAGATCTTCCTTTTTTTCTTCCTTTGACACCCTCGGTATCAAAAACCCCTCTGACTATGTGGTAACGCACACCAGGTAAATCCTTTACACGTCCACCACGTATACAAACAACAGAGTGTTCCTGAAGATTATGCCCCTCACCAGGAATATACGCAATCACCTCAGCTCCACCGGATAATCTTACCCTTGCAACCTTCCTCAGCGCAGAGTTCGGCTTCTTAGGTGTTGTCGTGTAAACCTTAGAACATATCCCTCTTTTCAAGGGATTCTTATTAAGCGCCGGAACCCTGTTTATCCTAGCAGGAGTCTTCCTGGGCTTCCTAACCAACTGATTGATCGTAGGCATCAAATATAATTTAGACCGAAAACAAAATTTTTCCGAAAATAGGACACAGCGCGGATTCGAGCCGAGCTACAGGTAATAATTATTATCTGAAAAAAAGACTTTTATCAACACCTCATATTGAGCTATCCTGCCCATATTTATAGCATCCTGTGCTTCCCTTGATGCACTATCAAAAAATGAGTGTTCGAAAGGTCTATCTAAGAACTTAAACTTGTAAAATCCGGATTGCCTGACCCCGAAAATATCGCCAACACCCCGCAGTTTAAAATCCTCTTCCGCTATGAAGAAACCATCACTAGATTCTCTAAGTATCTTTAACCTCTTCTTTCCGTTTTCGGTGATTTTCTGGGAATCATACAGGAGAATGCAGAAAGAATTTTTGTTTCCGCGACCCACTCTACCCCTAAGTTGATGGAGCTGAGCCAATCCAAAATGATCTGCATCTTCAATAACTATTACGTCCACATCAGGAATGTCTACACCAACTTCAACAACGGTCGTGGCAAGTAGTATTTTCGTTTTACCATTGCGAAAGAGAGTGAGTTTCTCCTCCATTTTTTGCGCTGACAACACCCCATGGACACAATCTACTTCATCGGCAAAGTGCTTCTTAAGCAGTCGAAACCTTTCTGTTACAGAAACAACTTTTGAATTTTCGCTTTCCTCAATCACAGGACAAATCCAGAACACTTTGGATCCTTTTCCGAGAATCACTCTAATTCTCTCAATGAGCGTTGTAATTTTGCTTTTTGTTACTGTAGAGGTAGTTACAAGTGGTCTAGACTTAGGTTTTTCCCTAAGGTTGAGCAAGGTGATCGAACCAAACAACACTTGCCCTATTGTCCGAGGAATCGGGGTAGCACTGACGAGTACCAGGTCGGCCCCAGGATTCTCTCTGATCAACTTCGTCCTTTGATTTGCTCCAAATCTATGTTGTTCATCTATAACCAAGAGTCCCAGATCAAAGAAAAGTACCTCAACAGCCAAAATTGCATGCGTGGCAACAATGACTTTCACATTCCCAGATCTAATGTCTTGTAAAAATTGCTCCCTCGAACAAGCAACTTGTCCCCCAGTTAGAAGTACAGGTTTGAGTTCCGGAACCAATTTTTGCAGAACCTCAAAATGTTGCTTAGCTAATACAATAGTTGGTGAGAGTAAAACGACTTGCTTACCCATCTCCACTGCATTAAGCATGGCAAAAATCACAACAAGTGTCTTTCCACTTCCGACATCACCCTGTAACAGCGCTATCATTCTTACAGTTTGCCCCTGCAACACATGTATTTTTTCTATCACCTCTTCCTGACCCGCTGTTAAACTGAATGGCAATCGTGAACGTAAAAGAGCAGTCATGCTGCCATCACCTTTTATGGGCTCCTTCTTCTGATTCAAGACTTGAGCATATAGACTGTTATTCACCAAATGCATTGCAAGAATCTCATCATAAGCAAGCCTTTTGCATGCCTGTTCGAACTCCACTTCGGATGATGGATGGTGCAACTGCTCAATTGCTTTTCCCCATGATATTAGGCTGTTCTTTTTTAGGGATGCTTTTTCTAGCCACTCTTCAGGAGGTTTAGATGACTTGAGCAATCTGTCAACTAAAGACAAAAACTGGTGGTTAGTAACACCATCCGAAAGTCGATATTTTGGCTCGAACGCGGATAGTTTAGCCAGTTCACTGAGTCTTAATATCTTGTCAGGATGAAACATTTGAGCACTTGCTCCCATTCTCCCGTTTACAAGGTACCATTCCCCTATTTTTAGCTTCCTCTGTAGGTAAGTTTTTGCAAAAAAAATCACTTCTAAGGAATCTTCATTTTTGTCTTTGAAAAAAAATTTGTGAAATCGTTTTACTCGTCTGAATCTGTGAAAATGCTCCTTTGATCCCTCGTACCTTGCCTCAATCGTTACAAATTCCCCCTCGACTGAATTTGCGATCGCCTTAAAGTTACACCTATTTACAAATCCCCTTGGCTTATAAAGCAATAGATCGACAACTCTACTTCCAGAAACAAGGTTACATACCACCTCGAGCATCTTCTCCTCGAGTAGAAAAATCTTATCTATTGGATCAAACAAGTCGGCCATGTGATTCGCCACCGATAAACGGATTTAGACATTATATTGCATTCAAGATCAAATCTATGAAACGCTCTTCCTGAAAAAGAGAGTACCACCCAATCCTGAACACAATTACTACAGCCCAAACAAGCCCTAGTTTTAGATGACAGAATTTATTTACTTGTACCACCAAGGATGGTACAACTTGTGCTCGTTCGTTGTTCAAGAGGTGTTATCCCTGGCCAAATAATGACGCCACTGTTTCTAGCGCTTCCCTTACTTGCGTCACTGCTTGTACCGTTTTTTGTTTCGAGCAGTAGATACTATCTTTCCGTTCTCTTTTCTGCATCCACATTTTTAGCTTCAGTCATTGTAGCTGCGCGTGCTGGTTCTGAGTTTATGGTCTTCCAACTGGGAGCAATCACCCTAAAAGCGGATGAACTTTCATGCGTAATGCTGCTTTTGACGTCCTTGCTTACGATGCTCTGCGTGATCATGGCAAAGGACAAGTCCCCTGGTTATTTTGGCCTGTTGTTTTTGCTTGAGTTCGTGCTTGCAGTGTTCTTTTTGGCAACGGATTTACTTACTTTCTACATAACGTTTGAGCTTTCGCTCATCCCAATTTTTTTCATTATTGGTCTTTGGGGAGGCAAGAAGAGAGTATATGCAGCGTTTAAGATCTTCTTATACACACTGTTTGGATCGGTTGGATTTCTGATATCGATTTTGTACCTATTTGCAGAACTTGGGACACTCGAAATTAGCTCCTTGGTATATTTAGTGGAGAACACAATCCCGATTGCAGCACAAAAACTTATTTGGATTGCCTTCTTCCTTGCATTTGCCGTCAAAATACCGATGTTTCCATTGCATACTTGGCTGCCGGATGCGCATGTTCAGGCACCAACTGAAGGTTCAGTAATGCTTGCAGGTGTACTGATAAAACTAGGGACATATGGAATGCTCAAAGTCTTGTTGCCAATTTTTCCGTCACTTAGCAGAGAATTCTCTACTTTAGTACTTTCGCTAAGTGCGATTGCAGTGATCTATACCTCGTTAGTTGCACTCGCACAGACAGACATAAAGAAATTAATTGCATACTCGTCGATTGCACACATGGGAATCGTGACTGCTGGTCTTTTTGCATTCAATATTGAGGGGTATAAAGGAGCCGTATTTCAAATGGTAAGTCACGGTTTGGTTTCCTCAGGGTTATTTTTCTGCATAGGCTCCATCTACGACCGTAGCGCAACAAGACAAATCGCTGACCACTCCGGCATAATGAATTTCGCTCCCAAGCTAGGATTTGCGTTTGTGCTCTTTTCACTTGCGGCAATTGGCCTTCCTGGTACCGCAGGCTTCGTGGGTGAGTTCCTTGCACTTACAGGGCTATTTCAAAGCAGAGAGACGTTTGCGATACTCTGTGCTACTGGTGTAGTTTTAGGAGCATGTTATATGCTCTACCTTTGCAAACGAATCATATGGGGTACTCCTGAAGGCAAAATCTTTCGAGATATTCACCTACACGAGTCTATACCTCTCATTACTTTAATCATCCTAGTGATGTTTCTGGGTCTCCACCCAAGCCTTCTTCTTAATTTTTTGAGATGAATCAATATCTGTTTTTACTACCTGAGATTACACTTTTTATTCTTTCTTGTTTGCTGCTTTTCTTAAAAAGCAGGAATGAATTTGGACTAATTGCAGTATTGATTACTTTAGCAGCGACATTTTTCAGTCAGACTTGTACATCAGTCGAAATCCTAAACGGGATGCTATTAATTTCCCCTTTCACACAGAATGTCAAGCTTGTAATACTTGCTTTTACATGTGTCTTTTTCATACAGGCCATCGCAGTGAAACAATCATACTCAAAAAATTTTTCAGTTTTAGTACTGCTTTCACTACTTGGAATGCTACTCTCTGTTTCGTCAAGCACTTTAGCATCCCTATACCTAGCTGTGGAACTTCATAGCATAGGACAATACATACTGGCTTGCATAAAACATAAATCGATCAAGAGTGCAGAGGCAGGTGTGAAGTATACACTTCTAGGAACATTCATGTCAGCAGTAATGATATATGGAATATCGTTAATCTTCGTGGTCTCTGGTGACCTTTCACTAAAAAGCCTTTTTATAGCGAACAGTAAGATCCACTCTATAGGAATTCTGCTATTCATTTCAGGACTAATGTTTAAGGTTGCTGCTGCACCCTTTCATGCATGGATAGGTGACATCTACGAAGGAGCTCCTACGGTTTCTACAACATTTTTTGCTGTGCTACCAAAACTTTCACTCATCGTGGTGTTAGTTTCACTTATCTCTAACTTAGAACCTATTGCGTACACTGGATCCACCTACTCTACTGAGCTAATGGAAAATTCTCAGTATCTTAGGAACATACTCTTCACTTCTGGCATTCTATCCATTGCTTTTGGTACGTTTTCTGCATTTGGACAAAAAAATATTAAGAGATTTATAGGATTTGCATCTATTGCACACGTGGGTTACATGCTGCTTGGGGTAAGCAACTCAGCAAGTTTGTCGTTTGGAAATCCAGGAATTGCCTATGCACTGGTATATTCGTTTACAAACCTTGGCATTCTTTCTGTCGTATTAATGCTGAAAGACAAACATATCACTTCTCTTAAAAAGCTCAGATGCTCGAATAACTTGGTTGCTCTTGCATTTGTGCTCTTGCTCTTCTCCTCCGCTGGAGTACCACCGTTTATAGGGTTCTGGAGCAAGGCATATGTAGTGAAGACTCTCGTTGAAACAAATCACATTCCTACTGCCATTTTTTCAATGCTTGCTGGCGTGATTTCTGCTTTTTACTACGCAAGAATAGCTAAGGAAACCTACTTTACAAACATGGCAGAAGAGAACATCGAAGCAAGCTTGAGACATAATACACTTCTCACTTCAATAGTCGTTTTGTGTGCACTGTTCTCAACATTTGGGTTTGTACTTCTGATCTATTAATCCGTGCAATTATCATTCCCAATGTCAGTTTCTCGTACACAGAAGTTGCTACTGCGCCTGTATAGTCACGATCAGCATTACAACTGTATCGCGTACATACTTAATATCCTCTCTTCACATGTTTCGTTGGGACTGGCCCTTCGTTGCAGCAGCATCGGTTCGATATTAAGCTATTTTACAGAACATTCGTTAAATATGTTCTGTTTTGCTAATTTGCACTCCTCTAATGTTTTCGCGTCCTCTTAACTTAATACGCCTCAAGTCTCCAGAAAACACGAATGATGCTGTAAAAGACTTTATCTCGAAGGACAATTGTACACTCCTCATTGGAGAAAAACCGCTTTTTGGAAAAACAAGAAATGGGAAAAGTGATTGGAAAATCATGGAAGGCAACCTTTTCATGAGTATTGGTCTATTCAACGAAGATGTAAAAACAGGAGAAATTGTTCTTAAGGTGGTTGTTGCAATAGGTGAGTTACTCTCAAGCTGGATAAAGAATCTTCAGTATAAGTGGCCTAATGATATCTTAGTTGATGGGAAGAAGATTTGTGGAACATTACTGGAATATAATTCTGGCAAATTAGTCATAGGAATAGGGATAAATGTGTTACATTCACCATATGAATGGACTACCTGTTTAGACAAATACCACCAGATTTCTCTCAATGAACTTTCACTACAGATCCTAGCTTCACTTAGAGAACACGAGAGCAAACCAATTGAACAAATCATTACAATATGGAGAAGTAAGGCATTCTTACTGGGAAAAGAAATCGACTTTAATGCAAACGGAAAATTAGAAAGGGGGTTTTTCATTGACGTAGCACCAGATGGCGCTCTCGTGCTCGAAGATCTCTATACTAAAGAGCAAAAAAAATTTTATTCGGGGTCTATATGTACTACGTAATTACCGCATACCTTGTATACATTGGATTATTAGGCTGGTGCAGCTGGAGAATCATACAGCGATACATCGATTCTCAACGAAAGTTACGTGATCTTGACTACCGAAGGTAAGACATTACGCTGCTATATCCCCCTATTTTCGACATTTTTTATTCGTAATGTGCACCAAAATCAGATATGACAGTTAAAAAGAAATTGCAAAAAGCATCAAGACTGATCCACGAGACTCTAAAAGAGAATCTATCTCTATTTCCAAGTGAAGATAAACTTTTTCAAGCAATCAGATATTCCCTCCTTGCAGAGAGCTCACATATTCGTGGATTTTTAGTGTTAGAACTTGGCACATTATTCAATATCCCATACGTGGACACTATAGAAGTTGCCGCTGCAATTGAAATGATCCACTCTTTTTCACTCATCCATGACGATCTCCCCGCCCTAGATAACTCAAATGAAAGAAGGAATCAGCCTGCATGCCATATTGCTTTCCAAGAGAGCACCGCCATACTCGCCGGAGATGCCTTGTTAGTTTTAGCTTATCAGATACTCAGTCATTATGGTGCACCGCTTGTACAAAGGACTTCCAAATACGTATTAGAAATGATCACAGGACAGGTTCATGACGTCATAGGTAGTTCTACACTCACCGCAGATGAAATCAATAAAATGAAATCTGGCTCACTTTTTGCATTGAGTTGTTCTAGCGTTGGTCACCTTGCGAATAGTGCACAAAGCGAGCTGACTGTATTAGAAGCATTTGGGTACGAAATAGGCATAATTTTTCAAGCTGTGGATGATATAAAGGATGGAGACGCTAAAAATGACCCTCAAAAGAGTATCACTGTTTCTCTCAAAAAGATTAAGGGAATTATTGACACAACATTTCTGCTTGAAAAAAAGACACTCATAGACGAATTAGTTAGCTTGATTATCAACGGATCGCTCTAAGAATCCGCAGAACAAAAATGCTAACTTACAGGATCCGTTTTTGGGCTAAATGGGTTATCAGAAAATGATTTAGCCGACACAAAGTCAAAAATACTCGAGACCAATTGGACAAACACTCAACAGAAAGTACCAACGCGACTACAACTAAAGTGAACCTCAAAACATATTTTCGAAGATAAGTGAAGCATTTCAGCTATATACGCCAATTTCTCTTACTACAACCAGCCAGTATACCTTAGGAAGTTAGTATTGTTTGCAAAGCAGGATTGTAGTAAGATTCCAAGTGCTGCCCGCGTGGCTCAATTGGTAGAGCAACTGACTTGTAATCAGTAGGTTGGGGGTTCGAGTCCCTCCGCTGGCACGCCTTCCTCTTTTTCTACAGCAGTAGCCTGACACTCTTTATTTCTATGAACACGTCGCCCACCTGTGTTCCGCCAGTTGTACTTCATCTACCGGCCACGTTTTGAAGAAAAACACACCTTACAATCCAAGTTTATCCACCACCGATTCTGAGGAATTTAGCTAGTGACGGCATAAACACTTTCCCACGCCAACGTCGCCTGCATGATTCTGAATTCCAACACTATTCATACACATCACACCTTCAAAACAACCGTGCTCACCGCCATGAATTATAGCTTCAGAGTATGAAAGTGGCAGCCTATCCTGAAATGCCTCTGCATATTGACTCTCTCCAAAATTTGGCGCTTTTGGAACGACTTCATTGCAAATACCATACTCGATCGCCCGCATTATTTGTCCCAATACTTTTGAAGGTACTGCATCCGCCCCCGCTACTCTATGCTCTATCGTGTCATAAGTAACTCGTACAGCATTAGTTTTGTTCTCTTCAAAACCCCAATTTATAAACCTGGGTGTGAACTTATCGTAATATTGGAAACGCCTATAGGACTCAATACTGGGAGCGAAGCACAGCATAGAAGAACGCATTAAATGACAAAATCCACCAACAATAAAGCTTCTTAGCTTGGGCTCTAGCCTGGTGATATTTTTTTGAGACTCTTTATCGTGCAAACTGACATGAACATGCAAGGCACTTCCAGGCTGGTCCAAGCGTAGTTTGGCTGAAAAATCTGCTATTCCACGTACAAGACTCTTAAAGTTGTTTATCTCATTTAAAAGAAGAGATATGTTATCAGTCGGAAGTGTCGAGATTTCATATTGTCCATCCCCTCTTTCTTCAGCAACACCTTCAATCAAACCAAAGTGCTGAGAAACCAACTCCTTAAAGAACTCGATTTTTTCACTACTGTAGAATTCCAACTCGATCCCTAATTTTATCCCAAAGTTAAACCGTTCATTCAGAGTTGCCAGAGTCATATTAGTTACATTTTCCCACAATTATCACCTATATCTTTCGAATCTGAAAGTTCATCAAGAACACAGTGAACTTGATTACCTTATCTTCAATTGATATAAGAGCAGGACGATCTTTTCTACTTTTCTGACTAGAAAAGAACATTCGTGTTCGTACGGACATTGCACGATGTATAATCATATTAAAAATACAATTAAGATCCTCGGTGATTTTACGCTTTTCAACCTAAACATCTTCCTGAGCGGTAGGAAGATGTATTTTCTAGAAATAATAAAACAGCTATTCCTGATAGGATATTACTCGATGCCAATCGTTGCATTTTCTGCTGTGTTTATGGGAGCAATGTTAGCGCTCCATACCTATACTGGCCTTGATCTTTTTCAATCACAAACGATGGTTGCGCAAATCCTAGCAAAATCGATCACTCGGGAAATAGGACCCGTTGTTGTTGGTATAGTAGTTGCAGGACGAGTTGCTTCGACAATAGCAGCAGAGATAGGAACAATGCGAGTTACAGAACAAGTGGACCTATTGAGGTCACTCTCGATCAATGTGCATGCGTACCTTGTACTTCCCAAGATCATCGCAGCATTGATTTCTTTTCCTGTGCTAGAAATAATTTCCGCACTGTTTGGAATGCTTGGTGGTTACCTTATAGGAACATATAAATTTGCCTTTAGCAAAATGCTTTACATATCAGACACACTTACCTTTATCACGTACGCGGATCTTATGTCTGGAATGACAAAAGCATTCTTCTTTGGCTTTATTACAGCAAGTGTAAGCTGCTTCAATGCTTTGAGAGCCACACATGGTGCAAAAGGGGTCGGAATAGCCGTAACGAACTCAGTGGTGGCATCCTTTGTCCTAATACTGTTGTCAAACTATCTGATTACATTAGCGATATTCCATGGAAAATAAGATCAGTGTTCGTGGCCTTTCGGTATCTTTCTACAACAGAAGCATCTTAGATAACATAAACCTCGATCTCTCTCCTGGAGAAAATTTATCCGTGATTGGTAAGTCTGGTGAGGGTAAATCCGTTTTACTCAAGTCGATTATCGGACTTATACCAAGAAACAAGGGTGTGGTCTTCGTTGACGGTAAGGAAGTCAAAGAGAATGTAGAAGAAATTATGAAAAAACACAATATAGCAATCTCTTTTCAGAACGACTGCCTTTTCGACAGCATGACAATCTTGGAAAACTTATGTTTCCCGCTGACCCAAAGGAAAGGAATGAGTAAACAAGCAGCAATTGAATTATCCAAGAAAATCCTTTGCAAGACTGAGCTACCACTCACGATCTTGGCATCATATCCATCGGCACTATCTGGAGGAATGAAAAAGAGGATAGCCGTCGCAAGAACGATTATCACACAGCCAGAAATCATCTTCTTTGATGAGCCAACAACTGGACTCGATCCAGTAACTGCTAACAAGATAACAGAGATGATCAGAGAATATACCATGCAAGAAAAGGTCTCCAGTATAATCGTGACACACGACCTTAAGTGCAGCAGAAAAGTTTCAGACAGAGTTGCTATGCTGCACTTGGGGAAGATCATATGGCAAGGAGACACGGGTTCATTAGACACAATCGACAATCCATATGTAAAAGACTTTCTTTCGTATGCTTAGAATAGATGGAAAAAATATCGGTTTTGCTAGGGAGGGAATACAGATTCTCTCAGATGTAAACTTCTCCGTGAAAAGTGGCCAGATTTTGTGGATTAGAGGCGATAATGGAACTGGGAAAACAACACTTTTACGCATCATTGCGGGGGTGCTCAAAACCTTTTCTGGAAGCATATCATTTTATTCACAGGAAGAAGCCAGAAATAATGAGCTAAAAGATATTTATAATGAAGAAGGAAAACAACATGATAAGACACTCAATACAGAAAGAATTGAAAAAAAGGAAAACCTAGCCAGAAACCACACTGAAGTAGAAAACAAGTCAGTTAAACAATCAGAATATACGCACTGTCCTTATAAAATTGTCAACAATCAAAGCCTGGGTGACACACACAACAAACTAAAAACTGCAAATGTGGCAGAGAGCGCTTTGTGCAATAAAGCCAAGCATGATGAGAAAAGAGAAACCAAGAAGTTTATGGGCACAGGTGTTGGAGAAAATTTTACTCAAAAAATTCAGCCTCATAGTGAGATCACTTATATTGGAGAAAAACTAGCCTGTGATGAGGAACGTACTGTACTAGAGAACCTCTATTTTTGGGCGAATCTCAGAGATCGTACCCATTTACTCCAAGCTACATTAGAATTTTTCGACCTGACGAAAATATCGAACATAGAAGTAAGAAAACTCTCTAGCGGCTGGAAGAAAAGAGTGAGTCTGTCAAAATTGCTGCTCTTCAACTCGAAGATTTGGATACTTGATGAACCTTTTATCCATCTGGACAAGAAAAGTATAAAACTATTCACAGAACTCTTCGATTTAAGACTAGCACGCAATGGAATTATCTTGCTCGTGCATCATAATGAATTGGATATCGATGATAAAAAAATAACGGGACTAGAGCTAGGCTGATCATTCAGTAAGCAGAACTCAAAACGCACCTTGCATTCTGATTTTCTAAAATTCACACAATTGAGATGGCT
The DNA here is from genome assembly GCF_000022525.1 of Neorickettsia risticii str. Illinois. Taxonomy (NCBI): domain Bacteria; kingdom Pseudomonadati; phylum Pseudomonadota; class Alphaproteobacteria; order Rickettsiales; family Anaplasmataceae; genus Neorickettsia; species Neorickettsia risticii. The sequence goes on from NC_013009.1 coordinate 638,276, forward strand.
GCGCTTTGTAAGCCATCAGAAATACGGTACGTAATAGCATCATCAGAATTGCGCTTGCAAAACCAAAACAGCAACGCTTCATCAATCTAAGCGAAGCATTCTCTTATCGTCTCCTATCACGGTGATTGTAATATGAAGAATTCCAGATGCATTAACAGAAAAATTCTTCATAACTTCAGGCCACTCTATTAGACAAAAGTAGTTTTTGAGGACCTCCTGCAATCCAAGTTCGTACAATTCTTCTGTACTCTTAATACGGTAGAGATCAAGGTGAGCTACATCACAAGCATCAGATCGATATATGTTTACGATACTGTAGGTTGGACTTTGCACGATTAAATCCATCTTTGCGAAAAGACATCTTATTATTTCAGCAGAAAGGTGTGTCTTACCAGCACCAAGGTCTCCATATAACAAGATAGTTCGTTTGCCTTCCAATATGGAAACGATCATCTTGGCGACTTGGTTTATTTCATCAAGAGCATATTTTATTTCCATCTTCTCGGTGTAAGCTAACCAGAAATGATATCACCACACCAAAGGTTGCCTAGCCTACCATTTTAAAATCACTCTCTGCAAAGTAAAATCACGAAGTTACTATACTCTGGGCACTCACAAATTCGTCATTGCGAAAATAGCTCAATATCTAAATCTAGTACATGGTATACAGAAAATCAGAAAATGGACTCATTGCAGGAGTAGATGAAGTGGGAAGAGGTTGCTTAGCTGGACCGGTCGTGGCATGTGCAGTTATTTTAACAGAAAATCTAGCAATCCCCGGGGACTCAAAAGTACTTTCTCCTGCTGCAAGGCTATCGTGGTATGAGAAAATTATGAGTAACTCCTATAATGCTATAGGAATGAGCACTGTGAAAGAAATAGAGACAATGAATATTCTGAATGCAACCTTGCTGGCCATGGAAAGAGCACTAGAAAGACTTCCCGTAGTACCAACAACAGTACTTATAGACGGTAGAGATATTATTAATAATGCAGCAAAATATAAAGAAGTAAAAAGTGTAGTCTCTGGTGATAAGATTTATGAAGAAATAAAGGCTGCCTCAATTGTTGCAAAGGTTACTCGGGATAGGTGGATGGAAGAATTAGACCTGACATATCCGTATTACCGTTGGAGATTTAACAAAGGTTATGGAACAAAGGAACACCTCGAGGCACTAGCAAAATACGGAGTTACAGATCACCATAGAAGAAAGTTTGCTCCAGTAAAGAGGATGCTTCTTAGATAAAATGCAAATCAAAAAGAAAAGGATTATGCTTCGTGATTTTGTTTTGAGACACGTATTAATCGTAAAAGTTGAACGATTGCACTGCTGCTGCAGTGAAGTTGATATTAATCGTAGGATCTTAAGATAGATTGGAGACTTTATAGAACTCAACAACCGGTAATATTTCGTGAGTTAAGCTAGCTTGTAAGATATGGGAAAGCTTTATGTTTTTGTAAAAAAAATTCTTGTACGTTTCTACAATGCGGTTGCACCGTCGAAAATATTTTCTGTGAAAGTTGAGGGAAAGAAGAAGCCCTTTTCCAAAGTTCTCCAGTTAATAAAGTACGAAAGAGAGAAAATACCTCTTCCAAAGGTTACTCTGCCCGAACTTCACGACGAGAAAGATGAAAAGCTAAGTGGGGCCAACGAGGAAAGCGCATTCCAGCACTACTACTTGTATCAGTTTATAAACACGGAAAAACAACAAGAATTCGAGAGAAGACGCAAGAAAAACCAAAAGCAGCTAGCACACGTGATAAGTTTTATGCACTTTCTGTCAATGACTTATCCAGCATCAAAAGCTAGATGTGGTCCAGCAATGAACGTGCGTCTGTACAATCCAACCATTCAGTCGGTTACCTTTAATGTAGGCAAGTCAGAAAACCAGCTTGGCAGATAGAAATCTGCCCTTCAATGACAACTCAAAGATCAGAAGTACGGTACTTGCTTATAATTTCTCTTTATTAACCTTTAAACAGGTAACAACAAAATGTATGCACTTGAATATCGTCCAGTGTTAAAACTAAGGACTCAGGAATTAGCATGTGTTATAATCTCCCTTTTCTCATGACCAGAGCAAATAACTATGAGGAGGATGTCTGCAGCAATACGCGCATTGACTATAGATGCAGTGAGCCGTGCAAATTCTGGGCATCCTGGAATGCCCTTGGGAATGGCAGATGTCGCAACTGTCCTCTTCACAAAGTTCCTCAAGTTTTGTCCTAACGACCCTGACTGGCCTGATAGAGATCGTTTTGTATTGTCAGCAGGCCATGGCTCGATGCTATTGTATTCTCTACTGTACCTAACCGGTTATCCGGACTACACGATTGAAGAACTCAAAAATTTCAGGCAGTTGCACTCGAAAACACCTGGACACCCTGAGTACAGGATCGCAAAAGGAATAGAAAATACGTCTGGACCTCTTGGACAGGGTCTTGCAACGGGCATAGGAATGGCACTTGCAGAAGCAACATTAAACAGCCGCTTCGGGAATATCATAGACCACTATACTTACATCATTGCTGGAGATGGATGTCTTATGGAGGGAATCAGCCACGAAGCAGCATCTTTTGCTGGCCACATGAAACTCCGTAAGATAATACTTTTTTTCGATGACAACGGAATTTCAATCGACGGGAGCACATCATTATGCTCATCAGATAATAATCTAAAACGTTTTGAAAGTTATGGATGGGATGTGCAGCAAATAGATGGCCACGACTTTGCTGCAATAGAGGGTGCAATAGCAAATGCCAGATCATCTGATAGGCCATCTCTGATTGCGGCAAAAACAGTGATAGGCAAATTCATGCCAAAGGAAGGTACCAACAAGACCCACAGTGGTGGCCTCACACGAGAAGAAGTAATCGCATTTAGGAAAAGGTTGGAATACACATTAGAAGAATTCTCTATCCCCGAAGACGTCCTACGGAAGTGGCGCTCCTTGGGCAGTCTAGAAAAATATCAGGAATGGCAACTCGCTTACAATAATCTTCCTGCAGAAGTTTCATTAGCCTTGGGAAAAACAGGAGCCAGCCGTAACACTGATTTTCTTTTGAGCAGTTGCAAAGCCTCAACCAAAACACAAGGTAATCCTTCAAATGAAGAAGATTATATTTCTGCATCAGTAACACCTTATCTAGAGGGTATGAATAATTCCTATGGAGAACCTCAAAAGCAGAACGACGTAAATGGTGGTGTGTGCAATAGTCCTGAACTACTGATATCCAGAGATAAACAAGCATTGTGTCATACTACAACCTCAGACAGCAGTATTGGTAAGTCCAACTCAAAAAGCTCAATGCAAGATCTATGCACCGAGCCACAAGAATATCATCCACTAAAATACACAGAGATATTCGATGAACTGAAGAATTTCAGTCAAGAAGTTTTCTCCGAAGCAACAAGGCAATCTTCAGGAAGAGTGGTAAAATTTCTCACAAGTAAAATACCTGAGATGCTTGGTGGTTCGTGTGATCTTACTGACTCCAATAACGTGATCCCAGAACCATTTAAACCAATAAGTGCCCGTAATTATAATGGTAATTACATACACTACGGTGTCAGAGAACATTTCATGGGAGCATGTATGAATGGTATGGCTCTACACGGAAACATTATTCCATATGGCGGAACTTTCCTTATCTTCTCAGACTATATGAGGCCCTCTATCAGGATGTCTGCGTTGATGGGTCTACAAAGCATATATGTGATGACGCACGATTCAATAGGTGTTGGTGAAGACGGACCGACTCATCAACCGGTTGAACAGCTAGACAGTTTAAATCTTATTCCAAATTTGTATGTTTTCAGGCCATGTGACCATATAGAGGTAGTGGAATCCTGGCAAGCCGCTTTGAGTATTACAAATGCACCGTCAGTAATAGTTTTGTCTCGGCAAAAGGTAAATTATTTGCAAAGGGAATTCCCAGAAGAAAACATGTGCTGTAAAGGTGCATACCTGATAAAGAAAGCATCTCAAAAAGCAAAGGTTTCCCTTTTGGCAAGCGGGTCCGAAGTTAGCATCTGTGCTGAAGTTCAAAGTGCATTGGAAAAGTTAGGCTATCCAACAGACCTGCTATCTGTGCCCTGCATTTCCATTCTCAAGAGAAACTCAACTAACCAAAATAGGAAACAATTAATTGAACCTGACAGCATACCATTTGTTGTCGAAGCAAGCTCAGGTTTAATGATTAGCTCCATGTTTGGTGTGGATTCAGAGTCACTTTTTAATATCACGGAGTTTGGTGTATCCGCACCGTACGATAAGGTGTATAATCACTTTGGTTTGACTGTTGCAGCTGTATTAGAGCGTTGCCTGGAAAAGTTATCGAAGTTCGCGTGACAGATGGTTTGTTTGCCTTCTCATCTGCGTAGAGCTGCCCCATTGAGGTGAGTTCTATAGGTGAAGTCGGTTTGTACGGTCTCGTGATTGCCCTAGCTATCTCAACTCTTCCCTATTTACGCTGCAGTAGGTGTCACTGATTTTGGAGAGGTGTAGCAGTGAACACAAATATATTGCTTCACAAAATTGATTTAACATACCACATATATAGGAAGAGTTGATTCAAGAATGTACCAAACTCTTTTAATCCTAGAGGTGATCTCACCCCTGCTTGCCGCGCTCTTATTGGTCTTTTCAAATGGGAAAGTCTATAAGCGTGCGCTCTTGCTTGTTGCACAGACGTTTGGTATTGGCAGCTCAATCGCGATATTTGCACACACCTCACAAGGAACGAAAATATCACTCACGGTTGGTGGATGGGAGTCCATCTACGGAATCGAAATTGCAGCCGATCACTACACGGCAATTATGCTACTTCTCCTCAATACGGTCACAGCCCTGACCGTACTGCACTCATTCCAGAAAGATAGAGAAAGTCTTTTCTATAGCATCTTGATGCTGTGTCACACTGGTCTTTCGGGGATGGTAATATCAAACGACCTATTCAATATTTATGTCTTTCTCGAACTCTCCTCGCTAGCAAGCTACACGCTTGTTGCAACTAAAGGGACACAAGAATCATATAAAGCAGCATTTGAATATCTCATAATTGGAACAATTGCTGCAACGTTCTACTTGATTGGAATCGGACTCATATATGCAGTCACTGGACACCTGAATGTTGGAATCATCACCTCCATGTCAGACATAGTACTAAGTTCACATGTCGGCAGGGCAGGTGCAACACTCGTAATACTTGGCATAATAGGCAAATGCGCTTTATTTCCTCTACATTTCTGGTTGGTACGTTGTTATAGCGCTACAAGCACAACCGTAGCAGCATTTTTGTCGGGAGTGAGCTCAAAAGTTGGGTTGTATCTATTAGCTAAGTTTGTGTACACGATCCTTGGTGCACGTGTCTTGGTCCTTTCTGGCTTTCCTTTGAACATGGTGATACTGATTTTAAGCACGCTAGCAATTTTTGTATGCGGTCTGCAGGCAATCACAACGCAGGACGTAAGGCAAATGCTTAGCTATTCCAGCATTTCACAAATTGGTTATATCTCCTTGACACTTTCACTTGGATCTGATTACTCTGTTTCGGTTGCAATGCTCCAGATGCTTGCACACGCAGTGACCAAATCAGGACTGTTCATGCTAGCCGGAGGACCAATACATCAGACTGAAAAAAGACACAAACAGTCGCCCATGAGAAACATCTATCTTCTTATTGCAACACTCAGCTTAGCTGGAATCCCCTTTACAGCGGGGTTTCTAGGAAAGCTTGAGCTCCTTCTTCTCACGGTACACATGCACCACTATTTAACTTTGCTGATTCTGATAATTGGAAGCATTATCACTGCGATCTATAGCTGGAAGATTTTCAATGCATTACACAATTTTGAAGCAGGGAATTCGATCCTATTTCACGTACCGCTGTCAGCACTTTCTCTGATAAACATTGTCATTCTACTAACGAGTGGATTCTTTTTGAAACTAATTTAACTGGTTAAGAGCCGGATCCAAATCCTTAGGAAAAGACTGGGATCCTTCAGCACTTAATCTTCTCAAATGGATCAAAATTGACACAATTGCAGCAGGCGTAACACCTGAAATCCTCTTAGCCTGGGCAAGCGTTTCCGGACGCACAGCTTGAAGTTTTTCTATTATTTCCGATGAAAGGGTCTTTATAGCACCAAAGTCAAAGTTTGAAGGAATAACAACTTTCTCGTTATTTCGAAGTAGCTTTATATCCTGCTCCTGCCTGAGTAAGTACGGCTCATATCTAGCGTTAATAGTAAGCATTTCTCTATATTCTTCCGGCACCTCAGATAACTCAGACCAAATTCTCAACAAATCTTCAAAACCAAAAAGCGGTTGTGTTATAAGATTCCACGCACTTTTCCTTACTCCATCCTGAGCGACTGAAATCCCTTCAATTTTTGCTAGTTCGTAAGGAGTAGTTGAAAGTTCATTAAGCTTACTTTTGTACTTATGAAAAGTTTCGTATTTCTTCCTGTACGCTGCGTAGCGTTCTTCATCAACCAAACCTACTCTATATGCTTTTTCAGTGAGTCGAAAATCCGCGTTATCAGGACGCAGATTAAGCCGATACTCTGCCCTAGAAGTAAATAACCTATATGGTTCACCGTTGGTACCAAGCGTGATGAGATCATCTATCATCACACCAATATAACCCTCGGACCTACTAATTATCAGACCTGCACCCGCAGCATTACTTCCAGCAACAATACCCTGACCAGCCGCTTCTTCATAACCCGTCGTTCCATTTATCTGACCAGCAAAATAGAGATTTTTTACCCGCTTACTCTCCAAGGTAGAACGTAATTCTCTTGGGTCAATATAATCGTATTCTATCGTATACGCGTATCTTGCCACCCTTGCTTTTTCAAGACCCGCGATACTGCGAATAAATTCTTCCTGTATCTCCTTAGGAAGGGAGTTGGAGATCCCATTTGGATATATGAGTTCTGAGTCTAAACCTTCTGGTTCTAGGAAAATTTGATGGCTATCCTTCTCGGCAAAACGGACAACCTTATCCTCGATAGACGGACAATAGCGTGGCCCCCTAGCAGATATACCATTTCTAATTGCAGAAAATTTAAGTGAATTTCTTATTATCTCGTGAGTCTTACCATTTGTATGAGTTATATAGCAAGAAACCTGTGGTACCGTTATTTCAGTATTCATATATGAGAACGGTATAGGCGGCGAATCACCTGGCTGCTCAACAAGCGCAGAATAATTGATAGAGTCTTTGTAAAGACGTGCCGGGGTTCCCGTCCTTAACCTAGCAATTTTGAAGTGTCGCCTGAGTGTATTTCCCAAGCACTGGGATGCCTTTTCACCAAACCTACCACCCTCTACCCTCTCCTTACCAGTCTGAATAACACCATTTAAGAAAGTCCCAGTAGTTAAAACAGCAGCACTACATCGGATAGTTCCGGTTTTTTCTCCGACAACACCCATAAGACGATCATTTTCAATAACAAGATCAGTGACATGGTCTTCAAGAATACTGAGCTTCTCATACTTGGTAAGCAACCCAAGCACTGCACACTTGTAAAGTTTCCTATCAGCCTGGGCGCGAGGACCCCAAACAGCAGCCCCTTTGCTCCGATTAAGTATCCTGGAATGTATACTGGCTCTATCTGTAGCCAGAGCCATGACACCCCCCATGGCATCTATTTCTTTTACGACATTGCCCTTCCCTATTCCCCCTATCGCGGGATTGCAGGACATCTCACCGATGTTCATTACACTGTTTGTCACGAGGAGAGTTTCGACACCAAGCCTTGCGGATGCAGCAGCAGCTTCAACTCCAGCATGACCCCCGCCAATCACAACAACGTATTGCATCAATCACGAGGAAAAATACGCAACATGAACTCTTTAGGCTCAAAGGTAGTATTGATGTGCAACCCTAAGTCCATCAAAAGCCTCTTTATGTAGTACAAGTGTGATCTATGGTGCTCTGGAAGTTCTATTTCATCCTCGGAACCAGAAACAATACAGTCAAACAATTTAAGTCGCTTTTCATCTATTGGAGTATCAGAAACCACAGCGAACTTCAGCTCCATATCGGCTGCAAAGACATCAATTTTAGCATAGTCGGTAAGCAATCTACTTAGGAGGAGCAACGAATGCAACATCAGGACAAAAAATTCGTCCTGGATAGATTCAATACCAAAGTGGAAAACTGCCTTTTTTCCTTTATAGAGCAAATACTGCTCAATATCTGCTAATGCTCTCGCACCTTTACTTCCTTCGAGGAACATATACTGCAGGACACGCAAGTTTATGAGCATTCGAGAATTTACCTCAAGCAACTCGTTAAAATCAAAGGCCTTTGGGTCATCTCTATTGACCTCGACCAACAAACTCAATAGAGAAACACAATTACCAAGATCGTGAAAAACGCTAGAAATTAATAAATTCAATATACTTTGAGTCTTACAATCCTTGTTAAATATAGACATCTAATTGACTAGCTACCCTTTTAAAGGTTAACATGGTCGCAGGAGTTTTGATACAGAGCAGCTTCAAGAGTTTAGATATCCGGGGGTTTTATGGCTGATAACATAAAAGGTGATGATGCAGATTTAGATTTGGATCTCGAAAATTTATCCGAAGAATACATGGCTTCTGTGCAGGAGCAGATTAAGAAATTCACTGAGAATCCAGAGGTTCTCCAGAAGGCTTTGGCTCCTTTTATGAAGCTCCAAAGTGAGTATATGAAGGACCCTGAAAAGCTTGGTAGCCTTATGTCTGGCATAGAAGGAGCAGGTGAGGATACGTTTAAGACTGAGGTTCAGGAATCACTGAAAAAACTGCGCGCGCGTCTTGCAAAAATGGATAAAAGGCTTGACGAGATTATGGCGCTCTTGTCTAAGAAATAGTACTGAGAGTTTTACTTTTTCTTTTTAATTGGGTGTGCAGTGTCAGTGAAGAGGTTTGCAGTTTTGTTCTGTGTCCTCGCTTTTTGCTGCGTGCGTGCGTCTTGCGCCCTTGATAATGCTGAGCTAGTCAGTTATCTGGCCTCACTCAGGACGCTTTGCGCTACCTTTGTTCAGTATAACCCTGATGGCACACTCAGTACCGGAAGTCTTTTTCTTTCTGTCCCTCATAAGTTCAGGGTTGACTATCACGAGGAAGGTGTCTCTGTCGCGATGAACAAGGGCATGATCACTTATCGTGATGCCACTTTAAAGGAATCCAGGAGCTTCTTCGTCGGTAAGTCGGATCCTCTATTATTAGCAATATCGGATCTCGGAGCCTTACATAGGTATAAACAATCTATTAGGGGTGGACTCTTTTATCTTGAAAGATCCTCGAAAAACAGAAAGTATGTCCTCGTGCTTAGCCATTCTCCAGCCGAAATAAGGGAAATACTTTTTGAGGACGACTCTAAACAAATAACTAGAATGATTCTTAGCGATGTGTGCTATAATGCCAGCCTTGATAGGAGCATTTTTGATATAATCAAGTGATTCCTGCCTAAATAGACACATAAGAATCTAAATCGCAGTTTTACCTCTTTTATCATCTTGTTTTAGGTCTAGGCAAGAACTTCTAATCAACGAAACGATAACGGATGGATTCTCGCTCACATGCATTACTCAATCAAAGTAGAGTTTCTTAAAACCCACATTACCAACACAAAGAGCTTCTTTATCGATGTCAGAAAATATGATACGGTTCCGAGCGCTTCAGATGCTTCAAGTGTGAGCAGCAATCGTGTACCTACTTCTTTGACATCTTTATTGTATATCGACCCCGTTTCGCCCTAATGTTCATCACCATTATTGTTGCTAAAAAGGATTTGACAAAAACAGACCTTCGATAATATTCTCCGCTTTCGAACATTTACCTATCATTTCCCGACCATAATCTTTTCCGATGTCATTGAAAATAGGACTACTAGGGGGATCCTTCAATCCACCACATACTGGACACTTATATATTTCTTTGGAGGCGCTAAAACGCCTGAATTTGCATCAAGTTTGGTGGCTCTTTTGTAGGAAGAATCCACTAAAGCAGATTTGTTATATTCCCTGCGACATTAGGGTTGAAATGGCCCGCACATTGATAGGTATTAATAAGAAAATTAAGCTCATTAATAGCGATGACGTATATACCTATAAGACTCTCAGGAAGTTGACTTCTCAATACCCGCATTATGATTTCACATGGATTGGGGGCATGGACAGCATAATGACAATTCATGCATGGGAAAATTGGAAAGAAATTATCCGAAAAGTCAGATTTGCACTTTTCGACAGAGAAAATTTCCTCCATAAATACATGAGATCAAGATTTATTTCATGTGTGGATAGAAAACGCGTCTCACCTGTACTAATTAAAAAGAAAGATATTTCGTCAACTTTACTTCGCAGTGAAAACGAATGGTACAAGCGTGTTTCAGAACCTAAATGATGCAATACGGTGAATATCTAAAATTCAGTCCTATAATTGGGATTGCAAGGTAGGAACCATAGCATCTATAAGCAATTACCGTGGTGCACACAACCTATCATAATGCTATTAAGAACCTGCATATCCGCCTTAGGTAAGTGTGGAGTATAAACCATTCAAAGGATCACACAGCGTGACAGGCTCACGTCCAGCTATGATGTGATAAACACTATAGTCTCCAGGTGTTTAATAAATAACTATGGTATAAGAACTATATACAGGGCAAACATGAAATACCTTTGTTAGGCACCCACAATTTACATGCAGATCCTAGTGTAACACAACAGGAATATGATCACCTTAGAAAGGACTAAACTGAGAAAAGTAAAGCAACTCCTATGGGTCTATTCTAGCACGTAAGACTTATAGATCCGAGAACAGCGTCGAAAATCCTGTATGATCCCTGTAGAATATACATGAAAGTCACTTCATCGAAATACATTGTAAAAGACAATGCAACACCCTAGAAAATCAATTAAAGGAAGTGTCTGGATTCACAATCACGTACCATCTAAAGAACTGCTCTTCCTAAGACAAAAATTTGGACTGTCACTAACAGTTGCATCGGTCTTATACAATCGCGTTGGAGCAGATGACGATATCGCAACTTTCCTTAATCCGAAACTCAAGCATACTTTACCGGATCCGTTCAGTCTGCTTGGAATGAAAGAAGGAATAGAAAGGATACTAAGAGCAATATCTGAAGATGAGAAAATTGTTATCTATGGTGATTACGACGTTGATGGCGCAACCTCATCTGCGCTTTTGAAAAATTACTTCAGAGAGATAGGCAAAAAGGTTGACATATATATTCCAGATAGAATTACTGAGGGTTATGGCCCTAACAAAGCTGCATTCATGCAACTAAAAAAAGAAGGGTACACACTTTGCATCACAGTGGATTGCGGCATCCTAGCTCACGCTGAAATAGAAGTAGCAAATACAATTGGCCTGGACATAATAGTTGTAGATCATCACATAAGCGCGGATGTAATACCTCCTGCCACGGCTGTAATTAATCCAAATAGAATTGACCAACCTAATGTGGCATATACTGAGCACTTAGCAGCCGTCGGAGTATCGTTTCTACTACTTATAGGATTAAATGTTGTCCTAAGGGCTAAAGGGTTTTTTGATAATAAAAAGGAGCCCAATCTTATAAATTACCTAGATCTCGTTGCATTAGGTACAGTATGTGACGTCGTTAGACTTACTGGAATCAACAGGGCTTTTGTTAAGCAAGGGCTAAAAGTGATCGACCAAAGAAAAAACTTAGGATTAAGTATACTCACCAAAGAATTGAAGCTCTTCAGTACCCTGGAGGCATATCACTTAGGTTATGTGATAGGACCACACATAAACGCAGGAGGAAGAATATCCCAATCTTCGTTAGGAAGTAGGTTGCTATCAACCCAAAACCCTGCTGAAGCAGAAGAGATAGCTACAACTCTCTGTGTTTTAAATCTAAAAAGAAAAGAAATCGAAAGAGCAGCACTCCAGGAGGTTATTACCCAAGTAGAGAAGACAAGTAAAAAGATCATTCTTGCAGCAAGTGCAAATTGGCACCAGGGAATAATAGGAATAGTTGCTTCAAGGATTAAAGATCTTTACCACCTTCCAACGATCATTCTCAGTATTGACGGTAATATAGCTAAGGCAAGTGCACGTTCGATAAAGGGTGCAAACATAGGAATGGCGGTTATAGCCGCAAAAGAAAGTGGCTTAATAATAGAAGGTGGAGGTCATAAAATGGCAGCTGGATTTTCATGTGAAACAGAAAAAATTCCAGCAATAAGAGAATTTTTTGAAGAGTACTTCAAAGAGGTGGATACACAAGAAAGCATCCATATTGATAGCGAGCTTTACATCGATACAATCACGAGTGACCTTTGTGATGACCTGAAAATTCTAGCACCTCACGGCTCGGGCAATCCCGAACCTAAATTTGTGCTCAAGGATGTGAGAGTCGTCACTAGCAGGGTTATTGGTGAGGATGGCCATATCGCATGTACACTGAGAGATGTAAGGACACACACAGTCATTCGCGGGATTGCATTTAGGGCAGATCCTATACTGAAAGAGGCAATTCTAAATTGTGAAGTCACAAATTTTCTTGTAAAGATAAAAGCTGACAACCTGGGATATAGCAACAAACCTCAAGTAATCATAGAAGATGCATCAACTTAAACAATCAAATAACCAGCCCACACCCGGTGCACTTCTCTGGAAGAAAGAAATTATGGAAACTTGACAGATAAAGCAGTGATATCTAGACGGATATTCATCACATCATCCGATTGATTTACATCAACCTCTAGCCAGGCCCCACCAGGGTCATGTCATATGGAAACATTAAGCTCACATAAAATGAGCGCTGTGATCATGCATTCAGTACTTGGAATGAAGTTATGCAGGAATGCTAAAACTCACACAGCAGAAACTCTGCAAGTATACATACACCAGAATTACAAAGGGATCGACCAAAAATAAATTACATTCCCCTCCCAGACACTGAACATAAAAAAAGACATTTGATGTTATGACTTTCTCTCTAACCTTTTGTATAATCTCGCTGTAAGACAAAGAGAATCATGCTCAAACCAGAAGATAGAATCTTTAGCAATATACAAAAAAGAGAAAGCATCACATTAAGTGAGGCACTCAGACGCGGTGATTGGAAGGACACCAAAAAATTTCTTGATAAGGAACCTGAATGGATCATAGAAGAAATTAAAAAATCTGGTCTAAGGGGAAGAGGAGGTGCAGGTTTCCCGACAGGAATAAAGTGGAGCTTCATGCCAAAAGAGAAAGAGGCTGGCAAACCGTCGTACCTAGTAGTGAATGCAGACGAATCAGAGCCAGGTACGTGTAAAGATAGAGACATAATACGTTTCGAGCCACATAAACTCATCGAAGGAATAGTATTAGCAAGTCATGCGATGCGCATAGACGTATCGTATATTTACATACGCGGGGAGTTCTATAACGAATCTCTTGTTCTAGAAAAGGTCATACACGAAGCAATGGATGCGCATCTTATTCCTGAGCAACTCAAGATTTTTGTTCATAGAGGAGCCGGAGCCTACATCTGTGGTGAAGAGACAGCCTTACTCGAATCACTTGAAGGAAAGCGAGGCATGCCGAGAATGAAACCTCCTTTCCCTGCTGGATGTGGGCTATACGGTAAGCCCACCACAATAAACAACGTGGAAAGTATTGCATCGGTCCCTACAATACTCAGTAGGGGAAGCGATTGGTTTGCAAATCTTGGTGTCAAAAATAGCTGTGGTACGAAAATATTTTGCATCTCCGGTCACGTAAACAAGCCATGTAATGTCGAAGAGGCATTGGGAATACCGCTAAAATTTCTGATTGAGAAGTACGCAGGTGGTGTCATAGGTGGCTGGGACAACCTTCTTGCAGTGATACCGGGCGGATCATCAGTACCAATGATCACTAAGGAAGTTGCAGAAACAGTCACGATGGATTTTGATTCTCTAAGAGCAGTAGGTTCTGCCCTTGGGACTGGCGGCATAATCGTAATGAACAAAGAAACTGACATAATACGGGCCATAGAGAGACTTTCACATTTCTATATGCACGAATCATGTGGTCAGTGCACACCATGCCGAGAAGGTACAGGCTGGCTGTGGAGCTTAATGAAACAATTAAGTGAAGGTAAGGGAAAAAAATCCGATGTCGATTTCTTATTACAGCTCACAAAACAAATCGAGGGAAATACTATATGCGCACTAGGTGATGCAGCTGCCTGGCCTATACAAGGTCTTATAAAAAACTTCAGGGGCGAGATAGAAGCACGTCAAAAAGGGTGATATTACCTGTTCGCTCAGAGACAATAAGGGAGCAGTCACTTGATTCGAGAGAAGCAGCTTAAGAGAGACAGCCCTCGATTTCACCATAACTGACGATGTCGCGAAAAAGAAATAGTGATCCACATAACAGAATCTTCTTGATACCTGAATCTCTACTGAGAATATGATGAAACGCATCTTCGAGAGAAGAGCTCTTTCTACATTCCAAGCCTAGCTCAAGAATGGGTTGTGCGATTTCTTCAATCGTCTTACTACGTGGCTCACCTTGTACACACACTACTGAGATACTCTCGATATTCTTGAGAAGACGGGATACAAACTCCTTTGTATCCTTATCTCTTGTCATGCCAAGAATGATATGGATCCTCCCTTTATCCAACCAATCAGAAATAGTTTTAGCTCCAGAAGGGTTGTGCGCTCCATCCATGTAGAACTCCCAGTCTTCCGGAAGCATACTAACGAGCTTATTGTTTTTGCCCCGTATCAATTGTAATCTAGCTGGCCAGTCCGCATTTCTAATACCGATACTGACACATTCAACACTAATTGCATCACAATTATACCTACTATTCAAAATTGTTGCTGCAGCAATTGCATTACCTGCGTTCCCAATTTGGTGTAAGCCTCTCAAATTGGGGAGTGGATATTCCTCCACATGTGAACCAACACTAAACTGTAACGTCTTCCCATCATTCCCGACGTCCCACTCATGCCCTTGCCTAAAAACAGGAGCTCTTTTACTCTTGGCAACATCCTGTATGATGTCCATAGCTTCGCTATGTTGTCTTGCAATAACGCAGGGAACTCCATCCTTGATAATACCAGCTTTTTCATATGCAATTTGAGCAATAGTTGCACCTAAATAAGAAGTATGATCAAAATCTATTGCCGTGATAATTGTCGCTATTGGCTTAGAAAAAACATTTGTTGCATCTAGCCTACCACCCATGCCAGTTTCAATCAGAGAAAAATCAGCATTACTACGCGAGAAAGCCAAAATCGCAGCAAGTGTGGTCCCTTCAAAAAAAGTTAATTTTTCGCCCTGGGAAGCAATTCTCACATCTTCTAGAACATCGTAGAGAAACTTATCACTTATTTCCCTGTTACAAAGCACTATTCGTTCGTTAAAGTATCTTAGGTGGGGTGACGTATAAACATTCACCGAATAACCTGAAGCCTGAAGTATTGCTCGAAGAAATGCTGTCGTAGAACCCTTACCATTCGTACCAGCAACATGTATGACTGGTGGCACAGACAAATGTGGACTTTCAAGCCTTTGCAACACACTTATTACTCTATGTAATTTCAGATCAATTTCAGTAGGCCGAGCACCTAGTGGCTTAGGCCAATGCGGCATATATACAGGCATCAGGTATCAGAAATACACATATAAAAAGCGATGAGAGTTTAGCACAGATGCACTTGCTTCGTACCATAAATCATCCTAGTGTAATAACCAATGCAGAAAAGACATTTTCAATGTTGATGTACTTTCGCACAGAAAAATATCAAAAACTCTCTGTAGTGCTCTCACTAACATGCAAAAGATGTTTTCAGTATTAGTGCATCATTACTGCAAAAGCATTGAAAGCTCTATATAATACTTTTACCAGCATGCAAGAGATATCCTTGACATTAACGTGCACCATACAAAAACCCGTCCAAAACCCTATACAGCACCACGGAGAAAAAGATAATTTCTTAAACGTGAAAATATGTCATCTGGTATGGCAATATTTTTGCACCAGTCCAAGCAATCCGCCAGATAAATAACGACATGATCTCATTTACCTATGCAAAACGAGGAAAAAATCTCATCCAAGATGTCATCCAACTTAATCTCACCTGTGACAGATGCAACATGATTGGCCGCAAGTTTAATTTCCTCTGCCGCAAGCTCGATTGGAAGATCTGTATTAAAACGTCCCAGATGCTCTAAAGCATTTTCCAATGCCAGTCGGTGCCGCGCACGTGTAATGATGTGCGCTTCAATATTTGAAGACGAAATAATATCAAAGATTTTATCAAGAAGAAGCTGCATACCTTCTCCTTCATACACGGATACACATATGTACCCCTTATCTTGCCAAAATGACAATTGCGTAGGCGCGATGTCAGCCTTCGTCACAACTTTTACTACAGGAATTTCTAGCCTCTTTGCTGTCGTAAATAATTCATTGAATCCTCCGTCGACGTCATCACTACACTCATCATCATCTGGATCGTGCTCCTGTATCATCCCATGATACAGCACATTACAATCTTCCTCCTTATGCCGTTCATGAAGAATATCTCGCAAATTGAGATCCCTCTTCTCAATATCCGGATAGTTTATATTCTTACTTCCAATACCCGACTCATCCGATTGTATTTCCGAAGCCCAGTCACTTGAACCCATAAGCTTATCCACATGTCTTTGATCAATGTGTATGTGCTCTCTACTTTCCAGATCCCCCATTTGCCTGTCCAGATGTCGCTCAATAACGAAGTTTGCTACATCTTCGCGTCTTGCATTTGTAACATGCAATTCGGTTATATCTCTAAGAAAGACAATTACATCCGCTTCGGTTGCTTTTTTGAGCGCCCTAGCTATACCCATTTTTTCTATTGCATCACAGGTTTCCTGGATTCCAGCCGTATCTGATAGGATCAGTGGATAACCATGACAATCTAGTCTTACCTCAAGTATATCTCTCGTAGTACCGGGAATATCGGTAACAATTGCAAGATCCCTTTTAGCAAGATAGTTAAAAAGAGTTGATTTACCTGCATTGGGTTTCCCAACTATTACAACCGAGAAACCTTCTCTAATTTTTTCCCCAACTTTACCGTCAGCAAGATAATGAGAAATGTCGCGTTGTATAGCAAGGATCGATTGTTGTATCTCTACAAGTACGGTTTCTGGTATTTCTTCATCTGGAAAGTCTATATAAGCCTCCAAATACGAAAGCACTTTGATTATTTTACTACGTAGAGAGTGATATCCTTCAGCTAATTTCCCTGATAAATGCCGAGAGGCTTGTTTTAATTGTTCCCGCGTCTCAGCGTTAATTATATCTATTATGCCCTCTGCTTTAGTGAGATCCATTCTGTTATTCAGAACTGCTCTCCTGGTAAACTCACCCGGCTCAGCAGGTTTGAACAAAGTAGAAAGCTTCTCACTGATATACCGCAGAACTGCTATGCTACCATGTGAATGCACTTCAACAACATCCTCACCAGTAAAACTCGCAGGAGAAGCAAAATAAATAACCAATACCTCATCGATCAGGAGCTGCTCATCGAAAAGTCTTGTAAAATACGCAAACCTAGGACGCGGTCGCTTGATATCTAACCCGAGGACTTTTAGAGCTTGTAGCGCATCTGGCCCAGAAATTCTAAAAACGGCTACACCCGACTTCCCAAAGACAGTAGAAAGCGCGTATATGGTTGACATTCGCTAGAATGGTGACACTATACCGAACTTTACAGTCTTCACTTTATCTCCTTTTCCCTCTACCAAAGCCTTAGCGACATCCACTCTCAGGACACCAAACGGACTATTCCATACTAAACCCGCGCCAACACTACTCCTTAAAGCATGTGAGTCATAAACTTTTTCCGTAGTAACATCCACACCCGTTAAAGTACCAACCTCATAGAAAAAAGCAGCTTTCAAATCAAGCTCTACAGGCAGCCTCATCGGCACTTGCACTTCCGCAGTACCAAGAATGAAAAAGTTTCCACCTAAGGCATCGTCCGTTTCGACATCACGTGGACCAATGCCAAGATTATCAAACCCACGCATTTCGTTGAGGAAAAACCTATTGGCAACATCAACGCCTTGTCCAGAATATCCAAATATATTGCCTGCACGCACAATGAGGCTCAAAACCGCGCTTTGATCAAAAACAGAAACAAAGCCACCAGCTTTAAAATCAGATCGTAAGAACTTAACATCTCCGCCAATGCCAGCAAATTTGTTACCGAATCTGACTCCGTAGCCGTATCTAGGAACAAAATAATTATCCAGTTTATTCAGGAAGAGCGAATAACTAACCGCAGAGAGAATTTTGGTTCCAGCGCTACTCTTGACAGATTCAGGCGCATCACCCTCAACATCGAAAATCTTATCGAAGCTCAATGAATAACCAAGGTGCAAACGTAAATCATCTCTAAGAGAGTAACTCACTGAACCATCACCACCAACAGATGAGAATTTGTACAATCCATTCGCCTTTTCATTACGGTTCTTGTAAAAGACAGACGCACCCGCTGTGATAAATGTGTCGAAGATTCGTTTTCGCTGAAACTCCATAGAGTAATTACTTCCCAAAGAAGCTTTTTGCAACTCAACAACTAAACGATCGGATGTACCAAAAAGGTTATTCTCAACAAAGGAAAAGTTTCCGAAAAAACCAACATCTGATCCATAGCCACCACTCAGATTTAGCGTCCCAGTAGGACGCTCTTTTACTCTTACCTCCAGTATGAGATTTTGACCATCAATTTTATGTTCCTCTATGTAAACCTCGTCAAAAAAACCTAAATTAAGTATCCGTCTGCGCGAATCCGCAACTTTACTAGGTTGGTACAAATCATTCTCGCTCAAGAGCATTTCGCGCCTGATGACTGTATCCTTAGTCCTTGTGTTACCACTTATGTTAATCTTTCGAATTCTATATTTCTTCGTGCTAACAACATGATACGTAAGATCCACCCTACCATTAGCATCAGGATGATATTCAGGAACAACATTGACAAACATATGTCCCCTTTCATTCAGTACACTTAGCAGCGTTAAGGCATTTTCCCTCACAGCACCTATATTGAAAACAGCACCCTCCCTTATCCTGACCTTTTCTTTTAGATCACTTATCTCTATCTCACCTTTCTCTGAAACAACACTTACCCTACCGAAGCTGTACCTAGCCCCCTCTTTTAGCTTGAAAACTAGAACAACACCATCTTCATTTTCTCTCTCCTCGAGGCCCTCTAACGCATAGTCAAAATACCCCTTTCCTTGATAAAAATCGGCCAATAAATCCTTATCAAATTCTAATTTCTCCCTTGAGTAGTAGTGCGCCGTACCAAAAAGTCTTAGTATGCTCTTTTCCCTGCTCCTGATAACATGCTTGAGAACCCTATCAGAATACGTCGTATTACCCTCAAACTCTATTGCTCGAATAACAGTAGGCTTGGCTTCCTTTACCGTCACCTCGACATCTACATTATTCTCATCTATTGGAACAATTCTATAACTAATAGCTGTTTTCTCTACGACAGAATCTCTATAGTAGCTCTTCAGAGCAGTTATACTGTTCTCAAATTCGTGAACATCAAAGATCGCATCTTTTTTGTACACAAGAATTTTATCGATCGCTGCTCTACTAAGAAGTTTATTTCCTTTAACTACAACATTACGGAGTATTGGGTTCTCCTGCAGTTTTACCTCTAGGATGCCAGCTGTCAGATCCAGCTCCACACTGCTGAACAAACGTGACGCTGTAAGCCTTTTAAAAACTGCATTTAACTCATCAGAAGCTACATCCTGCCCCACTTCAACATGCAGCAATCCTCGGACCGTTGTCTCGGAGACTCTTTTATTGCCAGAAATTCTAATTTCGACTACCTCATCCGCAAAGCAAAAACTTGACAAAAAAAGAAGCCAAACCAAAAAAAAGTTTTTTTCGCATCAACTACCTGAGAACAAAACGAATATCGTTAAAAACAGCAAAAACAAGGATAGCTATCAATAATAACATCCCTGCTCTTCCTGCCCATTGCTGAAAGCCAACCGCTACTCTATCACCCTTAATCCATTCAATCAAATAGAAAAGCAGGTGCCCACCATCAAGCATCGGTATAGGAAAAAGATTAAACAAACCAAGATTGATCGATAACATTGCCATGAACCACAAAAACATGGTGAATCCCATTCGCATTGACTGTCCGGAGTATTTAGCAATTTTTATTGGGCCGCCTATTGCATCGGTTTTTGCTTTTCCCGCAATCGTCTGCCCGAGCAGTTTTAGCGTTGAATGAACAACATTACCAATCTCAATCAAAGAAAATCGCATTGCATCCAGGACTCCAATTTCGCTACGCTGAATCTTTGATGCTTCTATTCCAAGCTTTGGTAGCTCCTCACGATTACCGAATATATCTTCTCCAACTTCAATCCTTGGAGTTACAGATATGGATATCTCATCACCATTCCTCGACACAGTGAAAGATACCGCACTATCACGATTCAGGTAAATGAATTTTCTAATTTCATCGAAACTCACGATAGGCTTATTGTTCATTGTTAAGATCCTGTCCCCAACTCTGAATCCTGCATGTGCCGCCGGACTATCCCTAATAACAGATGCTACCACTGGCTCAACAGTGACTTTTCCAAAACAACCATATAGGAAAGATAGAATCAAAAACGCAAAAACAAAATTAGCAAAAGGACCACCAAAAATAACAAGCGCTTTTTGATATAGAGGTTTACAATTCAGAGTCTGAGCTCTCATGCAATCATCCATCATACGGATTTTCTCAAAATCTGTAGCACTGCTCTCATCTAAATCTCCGAACATTTTCACGTACCCACCAGCCGGAATCATAGAGAGCTTCCATCTGGTTCCCGACTTGTCATTGAAGCCAAATAATTCTTTCCCAAATCCAATTGAAAACTCTTCTACTTTCACACCAAACATTTTGGCAAAAATATAGTGCCCAAACTCATGTGCGAAGACAATCACAGAAACCACTAGCACAAAGGATGCGAGATATAAAAGTAAGCCACCCATCAAACCTTAAAACTAAACTCAGGACTAACTAAACCTTACACCGAAGTGTCATTCTATGTACAGGGTGAAAAGATAATTCTCCAGCGCTAAATAGACAGCACATGACGATCTCTCTATCAAGAGTCCAAGACTAGTACCAACTAAACGTAAAATATCTTCAGAAATACCGAAAAACTACTGATATGCAAACATAAGTAAACATTCGCAATTACAGTGAAACATGTGCAATCCTAACCCACCACTTATGGTGACACATTAATTCTGAGTGGGCAGCTTTTAGATTTTCTACAGTGTCGAAAACACCTATACATGTGGGACCACTCCCACATAGTTTGGCAACCTTATTTCCTCTACAATTTTTAATACTTTTAAGTACATCACTTATCACTGCTGCAATTTCGATAGCAGCATCAGTTAAGTCATTCGGAAGAGAAAGCATATCCTCAAACGTCCGATGAACCTCTGCAAGATTAGACTCAGCTGAAAAAATTCTTCCTCTTTCACGGAAATTTTTATATACTTCGGCAGAACTAACAGGAAAGTTTGGACAAACTAGTAGTATTGGATATGCAAGCTTCAACTCGGGTAATGGAACGATTTTTTCACCCATTCCTGTTACGTGGCACGGACGACTATAAAGACAAGCCAAAGTATCAAAACCAACAGATAAAGCTACTTGATTAAGCAGCGCTTCCGAGATATTGCATAGCCTCCCAAAATATCTCAGTAACGCGGCTGCATCTGCTGAACCACCACCTATACCAGCAGCGACAGGAAGATTCTTCACTACAGTAACGTTGAAATAACGCTTTGCATAATCATTAACAAAGCTAAGAACGCGAGTCACCGAGTTATCCGCACCTATTACTTGGGATGCACCAATGAATTTGACTGAGTTCTCAGTGGCAGACGTAGGAACAATTGTTATCTCATCGTACAGATCATCCGTGAAACAGAAAACACTATCGAGCAGATGAAACCCGGACTCATTCCTTCCTGTGATAAGCAAAAAAAGATTAATCTTCGCCGGCGCTCTGAGGGTCAACATTGCAACCCAAAGATAACAAGAAAGGGATCACACATCTATATTGCTTGCATTGAGCGCATTATTGACAATAAAGTCCCTACGCGGACCAACGGCGTCACCCATTAACATGGAGCACATCTGATCGGCTACGGCTGCCTCTTCTATAGTCACCTTAAAAATTGTTCTGTTAGAGGGATCAAGGGTGGTGGACCACAACTGTTCCGGATTCATTTCACCTAGACCTTTAAACCTTTGTAAGACCATGCCAGCTCTGGCTGCTGAATCTGCATCCCTAACAAAAGCAAGAACAGAGTAGTACTCTTTATTGTTGAATCTTGCAAAACCGGGGTAAAAAATATCACTAATAGCCTCACGGATTTTAGCCATTTTCTCGATATCCTCAGACACAAAAAGTGGAGAGTACTCATACCGATTTCTCAACCCTTGGAAAGTGCGCTCAAAAAACAAGCTACTATCTTCACGAACAACAGTCCAAGTACCAAAAGAGGTAAGAGCTACCCTTTCAGCAAGAAGCTGAGGATCGGCCGTTTCGCCGCACAGAAAAACCACTTCCAAAATCTCCAATGGTATCCTATAGTCAAACTTTTCAAGAATTTTCGAGAGAACCAAACATTGCTGTACGATGCGCTTCAATGCTTGACCGGTATATACCTCACCATTGGCACCTATTAACTCTTTGCCTTTTATAATGCGCTCCAGCAGGTATTCCTCAAGAGCTGCATCATCACGGAGATAAACATCTGTGCCCTTCCTCATCACCTTATACAACGGCGTTTGAGCAATATATAAATACCCGCGCTCAACGATCGGGCGTGCATAACGAAAAAAAAACGTCAGCAAAAGCGTCCTAATATGCAGACCATCAACATCAGCATCTGTCATGATGATGACTTTGTGGTACCTGATTTTATCAATATTAAATTCCTCTTCTCCTATGCTAGTGCCCAAAGCAGCTATCAAATTTCCTATCTCCGCTGAACCTATAACCTTATGAAATCGCGTTTTCTCAACATTAAGAATTTTTCCTCTTAATGGCAAAACAGCTTGAGTTTTTCTATCCCTACCTTGTTTTGCCGAGCCTCCTGCTGAATCACCCTCAACAATCAATAATTCTGAGAGCTCAGGAGATTTTTCTTGACAATCGGCAAGCTTCCCTGGAAGGGTTGTTATTTCCAGTCCGCCCTTTCTACGCGTCAGATCCCGTGCTTTTTTTGCTGCCTCTCTTGCTAGAGCAGACTCGACTACCTTCTTTGCAATCACTCTTGCAGCACTAGGATTCTCCTCGAGCCAACTTGCCAATGCATCACTGACTACTTTTTCTATTACAGGCTTGACCTCAGAACTGATGAGTTTCTCCTTAGTTTGAGAGGAAAATTTTGGATCCGGAAGCTTAACAGAGAGAATTGCGGTCAGACCCTCCCTTACATCCTCACCGGACACAACAACTTTTTCCTTCTTAATCAGGTTCTCCTTGACAATGTAGTTATGCATAACCCTTGTCATCGCACTCCTAAGCGCAGCAAGGTGTGTGCCACCGTCTTTTTGCTTTATATTGTTTGTGAAGCAAAGTACATTCTCGTAATAAGAATCATTCCACTGAATTGATATGTCCATCACAATGGAATCAACTCCACCCAAGATCCTGATTGGACTCGGGTGAATAGGCTGCTTGCTTCGGTCCAAATAAGCAACAAACTCTTCAGTACCACCCGAAGAGAAAAAAATTACCTTTCCTGTACTACCACCCTTCCTCATATCAAGCAGGGAAACCTCTAGTCCAGGGTTCAGAAACGACAGCTCTCTAAATCTATTCTCAAGAGTGCTAAAGCTAACCTCTGTCGTGTTTTTAAATGTACTCCTAGACGGAAGAAAATGAACTAATGTCCCAGTTTTATCACCACACTCCCCAGTAACAGACAAAGAGCGTACTGTTTCACCGTTTCTAAATTCCGCGAAGTGAATTTTACCATCTCTGTAGATTGTCAGCTTCAGCCAATCAGAAAGGGCATTTACTACCGATACACCGACACCATGAAGACCACCAGATACTTTATAACTGCTCTGATCAAATTTCCCACCAGCATGTAGTTGCGTCATAATCACCTCGGCTGCAGACACCCCTTCTCCATGCATATCCGTAGGCATACCGCGCCCGTTGTCCTTAACTAAGATCGACCCATCAACATCAATGACAACCTCTATCGCAGTGCAATAACCCGCAAGGGATTCATCTACGGAATTATCAACAACTTCATACACCATTTGATGCAACCCGGATCCATCATCAGTGTCCCCGATATACATCCCGGGTCTTTTCCGAACGGCTTCAAGACCCTTTAATACCTTTATCGAATCTGCTGTATAATCCGTGTTACTCAATGTGATTGAAATAGTGTAAAAGCCGTAGGAATTGTATCAGAAAGAACGTTATAGTGAAACATTAGGCCGTAAGAAATCCACACAGCCACTTACAATAGGTAAAAATATTATTTTTCGCTCTGTGAAAAATTATAAGCCTAAAAATGGCTCAGGTACCTTTTTCTGACTTTACTAGCTACCAGGAAGAGTTTTTCGCCCAGTGATCTTTTTGTTACAATTCTAAAACAGCAGTCTGTAGGCGGATAATTTGTTCAATTTTTATATTCATCTGGCAATTATCAATAGTAGAAGCACCTGCAATTATTCTCTTTAAGGAACAAAATCTCCTTCTAGCAGAGAAATAACTAATAATGGATCTACTTTGGGTCTTTCGTTCTACTACCACCAGTGATACAAGTTATCAGTTAGACATGGTAGAAGTCCCTTATGAACACTTTGGAAGTGGATGATCTAGCTCCCTCTTTTTGTCTCCCTTCAAGTATGGGTGGAATGGTAAGTCTGCAGGACTTTTTAGGGAAGGCTGGTCTTGTAGTTTATTTTTATCCGAAAGATGATACTCCAGGCTGCACTCAGGAAGCAAAGGATTTCAAGGAACACATCGCGGAGTTTAAAGAGCTCAATGTTGTTGTTATTGGTATATCAAAGGACAATCTCAGGGCACACAAGAATTTCTCCACAAGGTACGCCCTACCTTTTCACTTATTATCTGACGAATCAACAGAAACCATACAAAAGTACGGAGCTTGGGTAGAGAAATCCATGTTTGGGAAAAAGTACTATGGAGTAGAACGCAGTACCTTTGTCGTGGATCTGAATGGAAAGGTTAGAAAATTATGGAGAAAAGTACAGGTATCGGGACACGTTAAGGAGGTTCTAGACTTTTGTAAGAGCGATCAGTTCAGGCATGCATCTTGAACTTTCCCAGTTGTTCTCGTGAGGAACGAGCTAGCCTTGCTCTTAATTTCCTAACGGTGAGATAGATTTTCATGAGAAGTATTTTCCTTTTCTTCGCCCCGTGTGATTAATATATTTAGCTTCGTTTAAATTATTACCTGAAGCTTGCTCGCTGGAATTGCATTATAGATGTTTTACACTCACCTACTCGCGGTAGGACTATACTTTCTCTGTATTTTTCTCTTTGGGTTCGTTCGTAAGAGAGTTAGTGCATCATTTAAAGAATACATTCTTGCAAATAGGTCGGTGCACGAGATAATAACCGGAATAAGCCATGTTTCTTCCGAAATCAGCGTAGGAACCTTTACTGTGGCAGCAAGCATGATTTACACAACCGGCTTCTCGCGGCTCTGGGTTGATCTAGGATTCTTTGTGTTTAGCATACTCTCCTGGCGACTCTTAGCTGGACGTTTAAGAGTACAGAGTGAAGAGAGCAAGGATGCACTTACCATTCCGCAATATCTCGCAAACAAATTTGATAGCAAAGCAGTTGGAATTTTTGCATCACTGGTCATTGCTCTTTTTACCACGACATACATTGGTGCAAATATGCTTGGTCTTACAAAAGTTCTTTCTAAAGTGATAAGCCTTGAATCTAATATGGTGGCATTAGCAGTGCTGATTGTCACTTTGTTGTATACCACTATAGGCGGCTTTAGATCTGCTTCCCACGTGAATGTTCTTCAGGGAGCAATAATGGTTTTAGCGACTTGCATACTACCGCTCTCACTGCTGACAAAGTTCGGCTTAGAGCCACTAAGCACTTTCTTAAAACAGAGTGGATCAAGTGGTATTGCGCATTTCGACATTACACAAGCAATATTTTACTTTAGCTTCGCCTCGGTAATGTTTGGGACACCACACACAATTGGGAAATTCTTAGCTATAAAATCTCCTGACAAATTGAGCACAGCTCGGAATACAAGCATTATCATAAACATCATAATCTATCTTGGCATTGCAATATCTGCAGTGTACGGAAGAAAATTACTTCCATCTATGAAAGATACAGAAATGCTACTTTTGAACCTAAGCGAAATGTTTTCCTGTCCACTTTACGGTAGCATGATAATAATCGCGATCCTGGCCGCTGTAATGAGTACGATAGATGCTCAACTGATATCAAGTGCAAGCTGCATATCTAACGATATCTATAGACACATTACATCGAACAGAAATGATACACATCTCATTCTCGCTACAAAACTTATGACAATATTTGTAGGTGCATTAGCGCTTTCAATCTCATTAATTTTCAACCAATCTGTTGGAAAACTAGCAATCTTTTCTTTGACGGGGCTGGGTGCTTCAATAGGACCAGTGATATTATTCAGTCTGTACGCAAAAACTAGAAATAAAATACCAGCTCTGCTTGGCTTGACTTCTGGAACAACGGCAACAATACTTTTGACAATCTTTAACACCTCTGACATTCACTACAACATGTTGCCTGCGTTATGTATTACAGTTGTAATAATGCTAGCTTCGTCCTGTATAACTGGACGCACGGTAAAATGTGTTGGGTCTAACAATTAGAGTTATTGTATCTAGCCTGAATCGGTTGCCTATGAAAAATTTAATCCCACTTTTTTTAGTCGTTATTGTTTTTTTTGCTTCTTCTGATTGTTACGCTGCCTCGCCAACCAAGAAAGAAATCATTGAATTTCTAAAACTACGGAATAAAGATCACAACGTCGTGTTGGATTTTAAGGAACGCTTTGGTGACAGACTGACAAATGTTGATTTCTCCGGACTGGATCTTGGTAAAGTAACGTTCGATGGAATGATAATAGAGAACTCTTCTTTCGATCGTGCGATTTTCACCAGTCTTACAATCAAAAATAGCATCGTAAATAACTCTACCTTTTACAATACAATTATCTACAAAGGAGATATCATAAGCAGCCAGTTGGATGGCGTGTCTATTATCGAATCGGATTTAAACAACACACAAATAGAAAAATCTGAGCTAAAAAATGTCAGAATTCTGAAGACACATGCTCCATCGCTTATACTCAATGATAGCGAACTAAACAGAATCCTAATCAGAAACTCCGATATTTTGGAGGCCAAATTTGAAAGGACCGTCCTTGCTGCAAGTGAAATTTCTGGAACTGATCTCTCCAATATGAGAATGGAAGATTCAAAAATTACCGATTCTCAACTAACAGCCTCAAAACTCATAAATGCAAAGATATCTGGAAGCACACTTACAAACAGCACCTTACACGGAATAGAATTATCAGGTTCTCGCATGCGTGATACTCAGGTGTTTTCCTCAGAGATAACTAACTCCGACCTTCATCAAAGTAGATTGTACAACTGTCATTTAGAGAAAGTAAGTACGCTAAACACCGATCTTAGCTATACATCAGTTGAAGGTACCTCATTTATCAAAACCGACTTCTCCTCAGCATCTCTGGAGGGATTACACATAGGAAGCGCAACTTTTTCAGAATGCTGCTTGTGTAACTTTAGCTCACAAAACATTACGATCGATTCATCAGCAATAACCCATTCGTCTATAGGCAACGTAAAATTGTATGACAGCGAAATTGCAGATACCTCGCTAAAAGATTGTAGTATTGCAAATCTTACTATCTCTAACTCGGAGTTTCTTGATACCGTACTTTTGGACGTCAATGGCAAGAGCATTGCAATCAAGCATACGCAAATAGATTCTTCACTTCTCCAAGGGGATTTTTCAGATATAACAATAGAGGACTCGCAGATCGTGAAGAGTTCTTTAAGGAATCTCAAACTACAACTGCTGCGGCTGCTGCATTCTCATATAAACAAAACGCAGGTCGGAGATGGAACGATATCTAAAAGCAATTTCTTGGCTAATACCTTTATAGACAGCTCGGTGGACAATTTGACAATCGCTAAGTCAAGCTTCGCTGAAAACGATTTTGCTGGAACAAATATAGGAAATATTTCATTTATAAAGACGCTTTTCACAGAAAAATTTATAGAAGGCGTTTCTTCCAAACTCGCCCAAATGGGAGCAATTGTCGGATTATCGAATTTTGAAAAGCTCATTGCAAGTGGAACGCATGATTTCACAGATGTAAACTACTCAAATATCGACTTCAGTAAAATTGATTTAGGAAAGGTAAATTTCAAAGGAGCAACATTAAGGGGAAACATTTTTAGTGAAAATAAACTACACGATGCAGACCTTACGGAAGCTGATCTAGAAGGAAGCACCTTCCGTAAGTAAACGTTAACTCAAAGGAAGATTGCGCATGCGGAAGGGAATTCTGTTTATAATCTCCTCCCCTTCTGGTGGAGGAAAGACGACGGTAGCGGATTTCTTAGTCGGTCAGGACCCATCTATTAAGCGGTCCGTTTCATTTACCACCAGACAACCACGCGGAAAAGAAAAGGATGGTATAGATTATTATTTCGTAAGTAAGGATGAATTTAATCGATTGCTACAAAAAGGAGAGATGCTCGAGCATGCAACAGTTTTGCAAAATCAATATGGGACCTCACACACATACATAGAAGAAACTCTGGCACTTGGTACAGATGTTCTTTGTTGTATAGACTGGCAGGGAGCTGACCAAATTCGCAAGAAGACCAGTTGTATTTCTATATTTCTTCTACCGCCTAGTTTGCAACAATTAAAAACACGTCTAACCAACAGAGGCACAGACACAGCCGACGTTATTGAATACAGACTAAAAGTTGCACTTGAGGAAATTCAACATTTCTCAAAGTATGACTACGTACTTGTGAATGATAACCTGACAGAAACAAAACAAAAGGCACTCTCAATCATCATCGCAGAGAGAGAGAAACTTGCACAAAACCGCCAAACAGTAGAATGCTTTGTGGCATCACTACTCGAACAAACCACATGATACGCACTGTAGTAAGTATCGCCCTATTGTGCAGGAACGAACTCCTGCTGTCTAGAACAGGAAACTAAATAGTGCTCGATAAGTTATTTCCCTCTTCCCTTGTGCATGCCGTGAGAAATCAAGGACTGTGCCTTCACTTTCAGTTGCCATATACCCATCTTGGAAAAATTAGATCCCATAAGATTTTTTAACGTCGTCATGTATAGCATGTTCCTTTTTATTACCATACTGGTCCACTTACCTTGAGGCTTTGCTATTCCGACGATCTTTAGATCTGAACCAAGATGCTTATTCAGTTCCTCTAAGTCTATGCTTCTGTAATATTGATCTTTTATTCTGCGCTGCTTCTCCTTGTGGTATTCTTTGTGCTCATCGTCTTCAACTGTACCAGAAAACTCCTCTTCACGATCAACACCAAGAAAAAAAAATGATCCCAGTGCATAAAAGATTACCAACAAGACTAAACCAAGAACTATGTAAAGCATTATACCCCCTTATAGAGATTACACGCAGGACCAAATCACAAACTACACAAAGTACTATGCTCCCTTGTAAAACCCGAGTTCACTATAATTGACCTCTCCCAAGAAAAGAAACTTCACGAATTCTCTAGACTGATTAATTCCTTCATTTTCCAAAATAGTGATGCTATACCTGATCTCTGGGTATAATTCTTGTGGTACCTCGAACAGCCTCCTAAGCCCAGCACTCTCGTGTTGGATGGCAATACTTCCCGGAAGGATAACAAATGCACCGCTTTCAATAGCCGCGCGACCTAAATTCTCGAAATTTTTCACTCTTACTGATCTACCTGGACATAATTTTAACACAACATCATTGATTATGTTTCCCATCACATTACCAGGATCCGGTACGATAAAAGCAGAATGCCTTTGTGCAATTTTTAAAACCGTGGTCAGACTATCACATTTGCCTATTAGGGCCATTATTGGACTGCTTTCTGCGATACAAACGTATAACTTATCGGATGCAAATGGCACTCCACTCAGCTCTGGTTTTTGCCCTAAATGAACAATAGAAACAACAGCATGATGTCCCTTTTCTGGGTCTGCAGATAAAAGGTCTGAGTTCTCAAAATCAGCAGTAATAATCATTAACCTTTTTTGAGCATAATCTTTAATAATTTTCCGAAAAGGAATACTCAGACTACTATCAACTGCTATGTGTAAATCCGATATCGCAAATGAATTGAGAGGTACACACAGAATCAGAGCACATAAACCAAAAGCAAGAATACGCAACATACAAAAGGAATAAGCAATAGAATATCAGCTTTTGCCAGCGCAGCATATTTCCCTTTGCAAGAAGTCGTTCTTGTGCGAGAATTGAAACTCTGGGGTTTATATAGGTACTGTACCTGCATACAAAATTAGAGAAATACCTGTAGAATTTTGTTAACCACGCAGCAAGAGCCATTATAGTACTCAACTGGAGAATATTGAAAGAAGATGAATTCTGAAAAAGTAAAAGTAAATGTGGAGGAATTTTTAAAAAGCACAGCTGGACCCTCCGGTGTCTCTGCCTCTTTGGAACCAAGGGGATTCTTTTATGATCCAGGGTATGCAAAAACTGCTCCTTGCAAATCTAGCATTACTTTCATAGATGGTGAAAACGGGATACTTTTGCACAGGGGCTACCCAATAGAGGAATTGGCACAAACTTCTGACTTTTTGCAGGTTGGCTACCTTCTCATTAACGGCAAACTTCCAGATTCCATTGCTACGCGAGAGTTTGAAGAGAAGATAAAGCACGTACCGCAGCTTCCTGAATGCGTCTTAAAAAATATCCGTTCTTTCCCAACAAGTGCACACCCGATGGCAGTTTTAATCTCTGCACTTGCTTCGCTCGCCTCAGTGTATGGAGAAATGGACTTTCATGAGAAGAAGTTACTTCTAGTTGCCTACACGCCATGGCTTGTAGCGTATATATACCGACACATCAATTCTCAGGAGTTCATTGAACCTGACATCAGGCTTCCTTACACTGAGAATTTCCTGTACATGATGTTTGGTGAGAAAAAGCCCAAAGATGCGGAAATCTTGGACAAAATCTTTATCTTGCATGCAGACCATGGTCAAACTGCTTCTACCTCTGTTGCACGGATGGTTGTATCCTCAGGAGCAAGCCCAATTGTCGCATGTTCTGCGGCTACAGCTAGTTTATGGGGACCACTGCACGGTGGCGCAAATGAGCGAGTCCTAGAAATGTTGAGAGGTATCATTGAAAGCGGTGAGAACGTAGAGAACTTTATTGAGCGCGTTAAAAGAAAAGAAGAGAGACTTATGGGTTTCGGGCACAGGGTGTATAAAAACTATGATCCTCGTGCAGCCATATTGAAGCAAAAAGCTCATGATGTGCTAAAAGCCGATTCACCTATTCTAAAAACTGCTGGCAAACTTGAAACGATTGCAACAAGGGAAGAGTACTTTCTGAGTCGCAAATTATACCCTAATGTCGACTTCTATTCGGGAATAGTGCTGGACGCACTAGGGATACCATCCTGCATGTTCACACCGATTTTCGCACTTGCTAGAACAGTAGGTTGGGTTGCACAAATCGCAGAATTCTTGAGTGACAGTGAACAGAAACTTTGTAGACCTAGACAAATTTACGTAGGCGAACCAAGAAGAAGCGTACACGGTTAATCAGCTTTTAGTGGTTCTCCGCATGAGCGTGGAACCACATAAAAATTCCCAAAGGACCACTTTGTACCACATTTTGGGCGTTGTACACCGGTTCTATGCAGTCGCTGAAGCCTGGATCGACCGCTTTGCACCGGAAAATATACCCAACAAGAATAGTATCGTCACTTACTTGTGTATTTGACAACGTGTATATTTTCCCGCAATTTCAGAGAGAGCTCCTTTAACGCTTCTGTAATCTTCTTTGAGTATATGAACTTGATTAATTGTCCGCGTAAGTGATCAGAGTCCAGAGCAAGATTAAGTATAATGCGCTCATCCCTTCTTACTTCTATATCGTGCTCCATAAGAAACAAATCCTTGCGATCCTTTGCTTTCAACTCAGAAAGTTTCCCAGAATAAAGAGTCTGATACATACCAACAACATCCGACTTAGGTGAAACTAAACCTTTATATTCAACTGAGAGAACAAAATCATTTTCCTTATCAAGCACTTGGAAACGACTCCCATCTACTTCTTCGGAGACTTTGCCTACAGCAAGCCGAGAAACTGCGTCCCTAATATTAGGCTGCAATCCATCAAGTCCTAACCAGCCAAGCTCCTCAGTAGACCCATTACTGTTAATCCTCTTCAGTTTGAAAGTATTCTTTTTTTTGAGTAACTCACGTTTAATTGCATCAAAATCGCTATCATCAATTCGCACTCTAGGTCTAATGATCTGGTCAACAACTTCAGAGAGAAAGACCTGCTTTTTCAGATATTCTTCAAGCAACCCCACATGCGCCCCACGATTGATTCCTAACGCTTGAAGATGCTTAAGTGCTGCATCATATTTTTGATCAGAAAAAGGAAGTCCAACCCTTTTTGCATACTGGTAACACACTTCCAAGTCTATCATCTGCTCTAAGGCTGCAGAATAAGAGAGGTCAGACTTTTCTCCAAGCATTACAACAAGGTTTTGATAGTTGTGCACATCTTGATTCGAGATGATCACATCCCCAACCATAGCAGCAGTTTTAACTTCAATGGAGTAAGATGGCAAAGAAAAGAAAGAAAGAAGAAAAACAACGCAAATAACTCTAAACATCACACAAATACCTCCTCCAAACGAAGTACCTCATTGTACTTAGCAACTCTCTCTGAGCGACTTAAAGAACCAGCCTTGAGAAAAGCACCTCCACAAGCAACAGCTAGATGTGCTATTGAAACATCCTCGGTCTCCCCTGAACGGTGTGAAATGACTACTTTATATCCGGCTTTTCTAGCTAGTTTTATGCTCTCAATCGTCTCTGTAACGGTACCGACTTGGTTAATTTTCACGAGCACCGCATTGGCAATACCACTTTTTATTCCCTTTTCTATTATCTTAGGATTAGTAACGAAAATATCATCCCCGACTATGTGGATTTTATCAGAAAGCTTTCTTGTCATTACCTGCCAGGACTCCCAATCACTCTCATATAGCGGGTCCTCGATAGAAATAATATCGTACCTTCCTATGATCGCAGAATAGAAATCGACCATTTCGTTCACATTCAGAAATTTTCCATCGATACTATATTTTCCATCTTTGTAAAAAGTCGAAGAGGCCGCATCAAGAGCTATTTTAACGCTCTCTTTATTATCACCGATGGCCTCAGAGAGAAGTCCAAGTGTCTCTTCAGTAGAAGAAAGATCAGGCGCGAAACCACCTTCGTCACCAACATTCGTACTTTTCCCATATTGTTTTAGAAGCGCCTTCAAACGGTGAAAGACCTCTGCTGCCTTTTCCATACTTTCTCTAAAGGAACGATGTCCAACCGGGCAAATCATGAACTCTTGGATTGCCAACATATTATCGGCATGCACACCACCATTTATGATATTTAACATCGGAACGGGAGGAACATATACAAAATCGTCACCCTCGCTGGTGAGTAAGTTATGGAAAACAATACACAAAGGAATGCCCTTAACACTTGCATTTGCCTTCGCAACTGCAAGAGAAACAGCCGTGATTGCATTAGCTCCAAGCACAGACTTATTTGTTGTACCGTCTAATTGAATCAAAAGAGAATCTATCTCAGCTTGAGCAGCGACACTCTTCCCCATAATGGCCGGAGCGATAATCGTGTGGACATTTTCTACAGCACGCAAGACACCTCTCCCAGACAGACGCGCTTTATCGCCATCGAGCAACTCACAGGCCTCTAGGACTCCTTTTGATGCACCAGAAGGTGCTATCGCGCACCCGACTCTACCACAACTAGTTGTAACCTCAACCTCGATTGTAGGCCACCCTCTACTGTTGAAAACCTCACGGGCTTTTACTTTTTGTATGTGGTGCATAAGTTAACGGGATACAGAAACGCTTGTTTGTTCTCAGTACTTCTGTTAAACATTCATTCTAGCAATTCGTGAGAAGGATATGAAGTGTTATAGCCGTATTAGACAACCAGAAAATTTCCCATTAGAAGCAAATGTGATTGTCGAGATTCCGGCTGGAAGCAATGGTGTAAAATACGAGATCAATGATGATGGACTCGTTTGTGTCGACCGCTTTATTCCTGTTAGTATGCATTATCCCTGTAATTATGCTTTCATTCCAAATACTCTAGGAGGAGACGGCGATCCTCTCGACGCATTGGTAGTCACCAGATCACCTTTGATGCCAGGATCATTAATCCGTGTAAAGGTGATAGGGGCATTTGTAATGCGCGACGAAAAAGGAGAGGACGAAAAATTACTCACCGTACCGATATCGAAAATCGATCCATACTATACCAACTTCAATGAACCGGGAGATTTTCCCAGTATCTTCCTTGAGCAGATCGAGCATTTCTTTCGGCACTACAAAGATCTTGAGAAGGATAAATTTGTCGAGGTCGTAGGTTGGACTAACGCTGAAGCTACACATAAAGCTATCAGTAAGTTCCTTAAGAGTTAAACGCACACCAGTGCTAGACACATAGATAGCTCCATATCCAAATCTCATTGCCTAAAACTATGTGTTCTGATTTTCGTCACGGAAAAGAGTAGGCATTGAGATGCTTATGAAAATACGCAATCTCCTCCTTGTACCAAGGAGATACAAATGCTTTGATTAAGCGCTCAAGCTCCATATAATGTTACCGACGTTAACAATCCACCACTAGAAACAATTTCCACATCGCTTTTCCAGAAAGAAAACTGTAACCAAGTGCCTTAGGATTTAAAAACGCACTATCTCACTTCCCTTAAGAGATCGTAAAAAAGGCAAATAACTAGGATTATCCCTTTCATTTCTTTCGAGATAGCGCATCAACTCATGTAGGTTTCTTGCGTAACTCTCCTCTGAAACCGTCCCCTGGTGCCTGAGTACAGTTAAGTAGATCAAGTAAGTATTCAAAACATCTATCTCACAATAATTTCTAATTTCTGTGATTCTTCCAGCATCATACATAGCCGTAACCTGCGCACCATCGATACCAAGTTTTCCGGGTAATCCGAGCGCTGTGCAGACTTCACTCATCTTGACCCTGGCTGAAACTCCATACTCAGAAAGCAAATCAATCAGGTCGGTGTGCCAATTCACGCTATACCTGTTATTGTAACTGTTCCACTTATCACCGGAATGATAAAAATTACGAGCAACAACGCCATAACGCATCGCGCGGTATTTTAAGACAGGAAGATCGAAAGTCCTACCATTGAAAGAAACGAGCCTAGGTAGTGACTTGCATACATGATCAAAAAAGAACTGTACTAATTCTTTTTCGCTGTAGCACTGAATATCTCCAGAAGCAATTTTTTTTTAGCTGAAAAAACTCACAATCATTTTTACAAGTAAGTGTTGC
Organism: Neorickettsia risticii str. Illinois; assembly: GCF_000022525.1. Classification (NCBI taxonomy): domain Bacteria; kingdom Pseudomonadati; phylum Pseudomonadota; class Alphaproteobacteria; order Rickettsiales; family Anaplasmataceae; genus Neorickettsia; species Neorickettsia risticii. The sequence goes on from NC_013009.1 coordinate 674,066, forward strand.
TTTGAGGAGAGATATTACAATAACCCTGTGAAAGGGCTGCCTGAGGAATGGGTTCTTACCATCTGTAATGTCCAAATGATAATTCTCCATAGCCTTTCTCATTGCGACAACATCTTTACCTTTAAACCCGGTAAGTACCTCACACAGACCTGTATCTGGAACGGTTTCTATATCGAAGACAACTATGGAATCCATATCATTCAAGCCAAGCAATTTTCCCTGAGAAACAAACCCCAACCAATTGCACATAAGTAAATTGCAATCTTCAAAAAGGGTAATCTACACACGGATATTTATTGATGAAAAACTCATTTGAGAGAGTCGTGCAACTTTTGAAGAACAATGTCCTTACCAAAGATTTGCATAATTTCCACCACGGAAGGGGAGTGTTCTTGCCCTATTAAAGCCATCCTCAGATTCGTATAGACCTCTTTAGCAGAAAATCCAGAAAGAGAAATATACTCTTTCAAAATTTGCTGTAAACTGGAACCCCAATCGGTATTTTCCAGTAGTTTTAGTACCTCCTGCAGCAAAATCCTATCTACCTCGAGACGCAAATCAGTAGACCAACAAAACCGGAGATTATCTTTCAATTCAACAATTGAGGAACACTTTTTTCTAAACAGTTCAACAAATGCAATGAACGCACCATCAGAAACTATTATTTTTTCTCTAACAAGACTCCGAACCTCTGAGGCTATTCTCGCAATTGGTAATCCACTGATGTAATGAGAATTAAGGCTGTAAAGTTTTTCACGGTCAAAGCGAGCAGGAGATTTGCCAACTGCTGCGATATCGAAAAGATCTATAGCCTCCTGTATGGAGAATATTTCTTTATCACCATGACTCCATCCTAGCCTAAGCAAATAATTGAACATCGCTTCAGGAAGTATACCTGCAGTTCTATAATCTATTACGTCGACAGCGCCGTCCCTCTTTGAGAGCTTAGCACCATGTGTATTGTGTATTAGCGGTATATGAGCAATCTCTGGTAAAGACCAACCCATGCCTTCATATATTAGTTTTTGGGTAAAAGTATTCGTAATATGATCAGAACCCCTTATTATGTGAGTTATGCCCATATCGTGATCATCAACAACCACTGCAAGCATGTAGGTTGGGCTCCCATCCGACCTGAGAATCACGACATCATTGATGCTATCACCATCAACTGAAATCTCACCTAAAATCAAATCGGAAAACTTTACTGTCTCATCGTGATTTACTTTAAGGCGCACCGCACCATTATCATGATAAGCCTTACCCCGATTCAAAAGCTCAAGTGCAACTTCTCTATGCCTATTAACATTGACAGATTGGTACACAAGCACATCATGAGAAAGTGAAAGCCATTTAAGGCCCTGCAAAATTGAATCTAGATAAGCCGTATTCGACCTAGCTAAATCAGTATCCTCAATTCTGAGAAGGAATTTACCACCATACCTTCTAGCATAGAGAAAATTAAATACAGCAGTCCTGAGACCACCAATATGCAAATTACCTGTAGGAGATGGCGCAAACCTTGTAACAACGTCCATTCACGAAATGCGTTCAATAACTCTGAAAACATTAGCACCCGACCCTCCACTAGACAAGATAAAGACTCACGGACCCTATCACTATGCTAGGCTAAGCCCTATCTGGCCTGGAGGAACTCACGAACGTTGGTTGTATGCTTTATAAAAATGAGCACTGTTCCGGCAAGTATCGGCAAAAATACGTAGAGCTCCAGCAAAGCACAAGAACACACAGCACCAATAAAACAGGCAATCAAAGAGGAAATGAAGGGCTGCCTAAACAAAACAAAAAAGATCCCCCACGTGCATACAGCAACAATGAAAACTAGCGGGACCAAAACAAAGTAAACACCCATCATTGGTGCAACTCCCTTACCACCTTTAAATGCCATGTAAACAGAAAAAACATGAGCAAAAACTGCAACAAAACCCACTGTAGATGCAAACATATCACTACAACACTGGGTTGCTAAGAAAACTGGAATAGCTGCCTTCAAAAAGTCCAGAGCAAAGACAACCGAACCAAAACTTAACCCCATTACTCGGGTCATGTTCGTCGCACCAATGTTACCTGATCCCCTAGTACAGATATCAACTCCAAAACAAGCAGATATACACCGACCAAAAGGGATCGCTGCAATAACGTAAACGAAAATTATGAAGGCAAGGTAGTCCATTTCGAAAGCGGAAGCATAGCACTCATTTTAACGCAGTCAAAACTGACATTGAACCCCTCCCTCATGAAGTGTGAGAGCTTACAAGCACCGAAAAAGACCTTCAGTAGCGGAAACTCCAAGTACCATAAAAATCACTAAACCAACCTATTGCTCTTATACTTCTTTCTGTCTTGGTATATAGAAAGAAAAACAACAATAAGATGTAGATCTTGGAAAGTACGCAACCTCATGCCATGTTTTCTTCGTTCTCTTCGTCCGTGTCATCTAAAAAATCGGACAAATCCTCTTCTTCATCTAGATCCTCAAAGTCTCCATCTTCGTAATCAGAATCATCTAAAAGAGACTCGTCCTCGAGAAGCGCTTGATCTTCATCTATAGCCAATGGAGCATTCTCCTCTAATTCCTTAGCCTCCCTTTCCTTACGCATCTTTTCTTCAAATTTTTTTGGATCAAATGGTTCTTGGGTCGGGATAGAAATAGGATCGAGAATTTTTTTCGTGAAAAAAGTATCTTCGTAGTACCGTATCTTTTTTGATTTGATAGGGTAGGTAGATTCAATTAATAGAATCTGCTGATCACGCGGCAACATTATCACCTCCTGAGGCAACAGAAGCGCACGCTGAGTCTCAGAAATATGCAGCGACCTCGATGCAGGATTCAAGTCAAGAAACTTCGGTTTGTTAAGCGATTCCTGTGCAACTGTCTTATTCCCAACCAACTGGGAAATTAAATTTGCCGTTTCTATGTTGTTTGCAGCAAAAGTAATTCTGTAGGTAGAGTTCGAGAGAAAAGAGTTCATTCCTGCTTCTTCGTAGATACCTTTTAACTGCTCCGTATCTTGAATGATAAGAAACAGACGGACGTTGTACCCACGAAAATATGCGATACCAGTTTTAAACTGTTCCATCTCACCAAGAGTAGGGAACTCATCCATCATAAATAGAACACCATACGGTTCATCTTTCTGTGGAAGATGCCTACACAAAAACTCAGTTGCTTGTTGATAAAAAACCTGCATGAGCGGCTGTAACCTCGTCAAGTTATCCGGCGTAAGACCGACGTATACGGTGGTAAGCTCTTTTTTGAACTTCATAAAATTAAAGTCACTAGTAGCTGTCGTGGTATCAATAAGCGGGTTTGCCCACAATTCAAGCGAGGAGTTCATTGTCGATATCACACCAGATCTTTCCTTATCCGCCTTTTGAAGAAAAGCAGCAATGTTCATATAGGCAACTGGGTGAATCTTTTTACCCATTGTGTCTAATGCAACAGCGAGACTATATGTAACATCATCGCTTCTCATCACTCTTACTACCTCTCCAAAGGACTTTACCTTTTCCGGTACCGCAAGGATGTACAGCACTACTCCCAGAAAAAGACTTCGGGCTTCATTCACCCAGAAATCCTGTTCGGGCATTAGGAGGTTAGCGATTTTTTGAACATCATCCACCATCTGCCCAGGTTTCGAACTAACCCAATCCAACGGATTATAGCAGTGACTTTTACCATCTGGGTCAGCTGGACTCCAACAGTAGACCTTCTGCCCCATCTTTTTCCTATAACCGCTAGTTAAGCTGAAGTTCTCAAGTTTGATATCGTGAACAACAACAGAATCTTCCCAGAAGAGAAGATTTGGGATAACAAAACCAACACCCTTCCCAGAACCAGTTGGAGCAAATAGTAAAGCATGCTGAAACCCCCCTGCAATGAGGAAACCTTTCTTATCTTTACCAAGCAGTATCCCTTTACGGCTTCTAAGTCCGATTTTTCTTATTTCCCTTTCTGTTGCCCACCTTGCATCACCATGCACAGATTCTTTCTTTTTGAATGGACGCCACTCAATAATCGGTGCACGAAGCATATAAAAGACGACTCCAAGTATTCCAAATGGAATGCCTAACGAGACAGCAAGTTTTATCTTTACAGCTGGGGCCCAAGCGTCCCAATTCTTGAAAAGATCACTTATATAGACAAAAATTGTCGGCCAAAGACGTGTAGGAAACCTGTCCAAAGATGGCTGCAAATCACGAAAGTTGAGGTGTTCTATTCCCCAAACTGCAACCACAAAAATAGCCGCTGACATGTAAAGGGCCAGGGCGAAAATGAACGCCAGCAGAAAAAATATCGTTACAATATTCCTAAGTTGTCTCATAACGCGCTCTGACTCACCCAATGCCTATAGCTCAATTACCAACCTCAAGCAGGTCCTTGGTAAGCAAGATCTCGGAAACAAATCTCTTCCCATGGCCCGCTCTTTTGAGCTGAACAATAACATCTACCACATTCATTATATATTCCTTAATTTGCTCAGGAGGAATTCCTAAACCGGCCTGCATTACCATAAGTTTCAGTTGTTCTATAGCCATCTTCGGAGCGTCCGCATGTAAAGTGGAAATCGAGCCTGGATGCCCTGTATTAATAGCCCTAAGAAAACTAAAAGCCTCTGCACCCCTTAATTCACCAACTATAATTCTGTCAGGACGAAGGCGCAAACATGCTTCTATCAGATCTTGAGCTGTAACATTAGCACGACCTTGTCCACCCTTTGAAGCAACTAAATGCACCCTATTCGGATGCTTAGACAACACTACCTCTCGCGCATCTTCGACCGTAATAATCCTCTCATAAGTCGGTATTTCGTGAAGCAGGCTATTGGTAAAAGTCGTCTTACCGGTCGATGTACCACCACTGATGATGATGTTCTTTTTTTCTTTTATTGCAAGTTCGAGGAAACTTTTTACATCACCACCCTTCAGAAGCTCGCGGAGACGATTATCTATATCAAGTGGAACATCACGACACTTAAGTTTCTCAAATGCGCCCATTGCTTCATAATCAGCAAGAGACAGTTGTATGCTGCTAGGCTTCCTTATTGAAATTACAACCGTCCCAGCTTCTGCAACAGGTGGCAAAACCAACTGAACCCGGCACTCATTCGGCAAAGCAGCAGAGAGAAGTGGAAACTCTCCACTGACATTTTGCTCGGTGGCCTGAGCAACCAATTTCGCAAGTCCTTTAAGATGTTGAAAGTCAAGCTCAGGAAGTTCAGATCTCATAATCTCACCCTTCTTTTCGATCCACACCTCCCCAGGTTTATTGATCGAGATCTCATTGACATCGCTATCCTGAAATAGCGCATCCAAGGGCTCCAGATATTTATTCAGAGCTGTGTATTGCATATTATGTCAGTTAAGCATTTTGTACTCTTGAAACGCAGCTCTCGGAAAGACCATGTCCTGGTTTACGAATACCTTAAGCCTTGTGCCCTGGTTCACAGTAATTGTTGGGTTCACGTCAGCCGTGCGCTTGACATAATCCGTCACTTGCTTTGAAGCATCTTGAATAGCTTGCACAGCAATAATCGCACCCGGAGAACCTTTCACCTTCGAGTCATCATCATTTTCATCCTTCAGTGACGGCCTCTTTTTAGGAGCACTCATCTGACTTTTACTCGGACCCATTATCCTATCTACTATCATACCGCTCGCTACCCTAGCTGTAGCAAGGAGGATAGATGTACTCATAACATTAGAAACTTTGTTATTCACAGTCCCTCTCACCCCAGCTCTACCAAGCGAATCCACACCATTAAAGCCACCCAGATTTATATCTATTCCGTTAGGGAGAATGATACGCGACCACGTTATATCAACTCTGGATTGCGTAAAAGAAATGTCTGTTGAGTATGAACCTATAAGCCTTGAGCCTTTAGGAATTAAAATCTGGTTACCTGATTCAGAAAAGACGTCCCGACTCACGACCGCGCGCACTTTCGCTTTCAGATCGGTGTTCACAGCTGTCTCAAGAACAGCATCCAACATTTTGCCCTCTGTGAGCACATAATCCAAATCCCCAACGTACCCAGCAACTATCTGCCCCGGCGTCCTGGTCAATTCCTTATCTTCAGGAGCAGTCGTATCTCTCTGTTGAAGCGATCTCCTTAACTCACCTAACTTACTCGGATCAAGAAGAGAAGCTGGATCGGAAATACTAATCCCACTAGACTGCCCTTCGGAAGAGGTAACCCCTCCCCCACCAAAGGCAATCATGGGAGTGCTTCTATTGTATTTATTTACGCCACTACTTACCTTACCAGGTGGATCCATAGCGCTGGACGCAGAGCTAGGTGGCGGAGGAAAAAATGACGGAAGAGACGGCCCAACTGCAGGCTTAGATGGAATAACAGGAGGCTTCTCTGGTATAGCAGGAACAGGTATTGCAGGTAACTTTGGAAGATCAGACATCTTTGGCGGAAGAAGCACAGGCGTGACATCATCCTTTGGCACGAGAAAATCCTCCTTCGTATCGGTTTTTATCTCCTTATCCGGGACAACCCTTTCTTCAACCTGAGTTTCTCTCGCTGGACTATGTGTATCTTCCTTCTGTGACTCGTTGGAAAAAAACTTATATGCAAAAAAAAAACCCAACCCCAACAATCAAAACATAGATGAGCTTCCTTTTAAGGTTCCCACTTTGTATTCCAGAACCTCTGTCACTAACCTCTACAGACTCATCACCTATACTAAACTCTTCCAAATCGTTGTTTTCCTTATTTCCGCGCATAACCAACTACTCCAAATCATTATTCACCACTTCCAACATGGAATCCTTGTAACGCAGATGCAATTTCTTATGCACACCTTCTATCACCATATAATCCTTAAACCGCCACATCCTAGCTCGAGTCTCACTCCGATCTGCATTCACGATGAAAATCCTAGGAATATTGCTTCCCTCAAATTTGAAAAAAGTGAGTCCAAGATTATTCATCACTTCTTTGAGCTCAAAATCTGCCTTCCCGCTAAAAGAGTAATTTCGACGAAGAGAACTATAATCTAATTCGTATAATTTACCCCCCACAGAAAGTTCACCCATACTTGAAGCATCCGAGGAGACCTCATCAGGATAGTGAAACCTTACCATATAGTTAGTCTCACTCACTTTCCTTTTTTTCTCGTCATCTTCGGAGGCACTAAGCAAATCAAACACGTAAGTACGCTTATCAGTAACTACAACCATGTTCGTTGAAAGTCCCTTTTCAAGAGGTCTCAGGAATATTTTTTCACCCACAGGATTTACACTCCAACCAACACTGTTGCCAAGAGCTATTGTTTTGATTTTCTCCTTATCAGAAAACTTTATAAAAGACTGATATCCATAACTCGTATCCACCCGGAAGATTGTGCTCTCCGAATAGACAAGAGTTCGTATACGCGGATCATGCTCTAGGGCATGTGCTCGCGTGCAGAAAAGTGCGAAAAACACAACAAAAAACAACTCACGAATGATCATCATCTACCTGATAAGAAACAACAACAAAACCAAGAGGATTGAGGCGCCTATCCTCTTCTGAAAGATCAAGGTCCATATAACTGTATCTGACAGACACAATCTTATTTGTGACACTCACCCCGCCATCACTACTTACGAATCTTATAGTAATTCTCATCTGAACCGTATCACTGTCTAGATGTCTTATGGAGCGAACTTCGTATTTAGAATCCGCTACATTAGCATATAAGTTGAGTGGACTTGTAGGATTACTCAAGGAGAGAGATCCCTTAAACATCGTATAAAGGCGAGGATCTGAAAATACCCTCACTGTAGTGTAGTAATCGTAACGATACGTTGCAGGATGAAAAACCTCCCTTGCCTTTACGTACTGCGTAACAAAATAATTCGTTATTGCCCTGTTTGCAGAATATTCCTTTACCGTAGCAGGATTGACGCGTGCTATGGTTCCGGTTTTCTTGGAAACCTCGATCACGAAAGGCTCTATCGTTCTTGAACTACTAACCGCGAATAAAGCAAAAACAACTAACATGAGGGCCACTATGACCCCCAAGTTCATCACCACAAGAAAGTTCCTTTGCAGAGTAACCCGCCCTATGTGCTCCTCGTACCAGTGGGCCACCTTTTGTTTCGCTTCGCTTTTGCTTTTGAAAAACCTCACCATACACCCATCAGAAATACAGAACGCAAACCACACTAGACAAGATCTAACAACAGTTCCTTAGTAAAATATCAACTCCCGTAGGCAAAACAACAAAAAAACAACACTGCAACCAAAAAAGAGAAGAACGAGAATCAGCAATTATGAACAGCACTCAGATATACTACAGTATCCAGCAAGATGCTACATAAGCAAAGGAATAGGTCGCAGCAATCCCACAAGAAAGACCACAAAAAACGTAAAGTAACCCTGAGTTAATTTCAAAAAGGTTAAAAACCTAAGCGATAAAAATATGCCCAAGCTTCTCAGATTTCGTCTGAAGGTATTTGCGATTATAGGGATTGCTCCTCATCAAGATTGGCACACGAGATGCAACGTCTACCCCTGCGGAACTGAGTTGACGGATCTTCTCCGGGTTATTTGTAATGAGCCTAACTTTTTGGATACCAAGATCTTTTAGAATAAGCTTTACCACTCTAAAATCACGCTCGTCATCCTTAAAACCAAGACAGTAGTTTGCTTCAACTGTGTCAAGACCCTTATCTTCTTGCAGATTATATGCGCGTATTTTGTTCGGTAATCCTATACCTCTACCTTCTTGCGAAAGATACAGTATTATTCCACCTACTGGATCCTCAGCAATCTTCTTAACTGTATCGTGTAGTTGATCCCTGCAGTCACACGATAAACTACCCAGCAGGTCCCCTGTATAACAAGAAGAGTGCACCCTAACAAGTGGCTCCTGTGAACTTAAAGGGTCACCTATAATGATTGCATAGTGCTCTTTCAAGATTGAGCGGTAACACACCATGTAGGAATCCACGTTCTCTCTTATTCGTATTTTTGCTTCTGAGACGCGAGTAATATGTTGCTGCACCAGCCCTCTCGATATTGCATCTAAATCCATTACTTGTAACCCATTGGAAAGAGCAAAATTCAACATATCTGTGCGTTCCGGGAATTCGAGTGTAGAAACAAGGACCTCTGGCAGAAGCTCAGCCATTTTTGCAAGCACTATTAGCAGCTCCTCTTCCTCACTAGCAGGAATAGTCTCTGCTAACCTCATCAATAATTCCAACCCCAACCTGAGTTCTTCAACTACTTTTAGAGATAATCTCACACTCTGATTATTTGAACTGCCGGAATGAAAACTAATGCGCTCCGCAGACAACAAAAGTGAGACTCCTACTTTTCCGTAACTCCTAAAGAATCCGTCTACATCGCATGAATCACGTGGAGCAGCAACAACGACCCTAGAGGAACTGCAAAAAATCACCGGGATACCAGCTTTGAACGCGCACAAAGCAAAAGCCACTTGACGCTCAGGGGACAAAGACATCGGAAACAAAAAGAAAGGCTAGAACGAAGAAAAACGACTTCATCTATATACTACCTAAGAACACAATCTAGGGACTGCTGATCAACAATCGGCACAACGCAAATGTTACCGCACAACCAACGCATTTGCAAAACTCACACTACAATGGGTTCTAATTTAAGAAAAAAACTAGCAAGGTAGCGCTAAGTGGACTATCATACTGTTCTGTTAGCCGATCTTTGAAAGCACAGTGACAAAAATCACAGTAAGGGAAGCAATAAGAAATGCAATGGCCGAGGAAATGCGCCGTGACTCCGACGTTTTCATTATCGGTGAAGAGGTGGGTAAGTATCAAGGAGCATATAAAGTAACACAAGGACTCCTCGAAGAATTTGGCGAAAAAAGGGTCGTGGATACGCCGATAAGCGAACATGCTTTTGCAGGCATAGCTACTGGAGCGGCTTTTGTAGGTCTGAGACCAATAGTCGAATTTATGTCATTTAATTTCTCACTACAAGCGATGGACCAGATTCTTAATTCTGCTGCAAAAACGCATTACATGTCTGGTGGACGTTTGAGCTGTCCTATCGTCTTCAGAGGACCTAATGGGGCCGCTGTTCAAGTAGGCGCACAACATTCACAATGTCTTGCTGCGTGGTATTCTCACATACCCGGTTTAAAGGTGGTAGCTCCATACTTTGCGTCCGATTGTCGTGGATTGCTAAAATCAGCGGTGAGAGATAACAACCCTGTCGTCTTCTTAGAAAACGAAAGGACATACGGGCTCGCACATACTCTCACTCCTGAGCAGGAAGCAGAGAATTACTTGGTTCCAATTGGAGAGGCAAACGTTCTCAGGAATGGTACAGATGTCACGATAGTGACGTTTTCGATTTGCGTAGGACTAGCACTTGAAGCAGCAGAAGCGTTAGAAAGCGAACATAACGTAAGTGTTGAGGTAATAGATTTGCGTACACTTAGACCGCTAGATTTCGAAACGATCATTAAATCCCTTAAAAAGACGAATAAATTAGTCACACTAGAACAGGGTTTTCCCGTCTTAAGTTTCGGATCTGAAGTATCAGCAAGGATCATGGAGGAAGGCTTCGATTTGCTAGATGCACCTGTGGTCAGAATTTCTGGCAAAGACGTTCCAATGCCCTACTCTAGTGCACTAGAAGAGCTAGCTCTTCCACAACTACCTGAGGTGATAGAGATCGTAAAGAGGGTAGCCACACGTAGGATCTAGTTGCTTACCTCGGTCGTAAATCCACGCTGCGATGCGTCAGGGGCTTGGGGCATCTGCCATTAAATTTGAAGCGGTGGGTATGGGTTGTGGCTAGAATCACTTATCAGGAAGCTCTGGTTCCATAAATTTATCTAAAGAACCGACAAGACACATCAACTATCCTCGTACTCAGCCCTTACCGCTTAAGCGAAATGAATCTACTAGAAGAAACACGGATTCAGGATCAGCCTATTGGAAGAATGTAGTGTTTACACGAAAATTGGCGAAGGGCTTCTTGAATGCTATTGTACATCTACGCAAATCGTGGGAAATTTCCCGATTTTTATAGCTAGTTGAAATAGTGAATTGGTGATACAGGAAGGCATGACGAAGAAAAATCCGGTTTCGTTTCAAAAACTTGACTTTGCACTGAAACACCTTGAAACAACAATCCTGAGAAGGATTCAACTTGAAAAAATAAAAAAACAGCAGGAATGTGAAAAATTATCAACCGAAATAGCAGAGCTGAAAAGACAAATAAGCGTGCACCTAAACGAAATTAAAACTCTGAGAAGTATAATCGGAGAGACTGCTGCAGGAATTAGTGAAGTCATAGAGATTATCGAAAAGGTCAATCATCAGCCATAAGTAATTGCATTTTGACTGGATCAGATTCCAGTAAATTAGACTGATCCTGGTAGACTTGTGATAAGTCTTCGGATTGCACTTCCATTTACCTGAGTTACACTGTAGGCAGTACGGGAAAGCAAGCTTTATTTGCAATACCTATCCTTCTCAGAGCACAGAAGAATTTCCATGAACACGCTCATAACAAAAAATATTACTATAAACGGTACCGAGTACAAGGTAGCCTGCCCAAAAGAAGACGAAAATCGCATAGAGTACGTTTCAGAACGATTGGATCGGCGGGTCAAAGGAATTGCAGCAGCGTCACATTCCAAATTAAACGACGCCACCCTGCTCCTTTTCGCTGCCCTGGAACTAGAAAATCTTCTCCTAGATACTACTACTGAAGATATAGCTTGTACTAGAAGTACAAAATATCAACAGGAAAAAGTTATTGAGTACGCTACAGCGACTATTGAAAATTTTATCAAGCACGTAGAGAATATGGGTTGACGCGTGCGGACGTGGCGGAATTGGTAGACGCGCTAGACTTAGGATCTAGTGGGCATCCCGTGGAGGTTCAAGTCCTCTCGTCCGTACCAGGATGCTTTAGGCTTAAGTCCATCTCTATGCTATTGAAAGAAGTTTGTAGTCACGGTTTAAAAAGAAAATACGAGGTCGAAGTACCGGCGTCTGCTATAGATGCTGGTTTCAAGGAGGCTGTTGAAGATAGGATAAAGAAAAACGTTTATCGGGGTTTCAGGAAGGGTAAGACTCCATTCGACGTCGCTGCGAAACAAGAAGAAGGCCTGATAGATAGTGTTATCGTCGACCAAGTCTACAGGCACTGGTACGACGTTAAACAAAGTGAAAAGCTCGTCCTTTTCAATAACCACGAAGAGATTATAGGTATAGACGCTACAGCGTACAAGGAGAGTAAAGCTGCCGTTAAGTTCACTGTCGAGTGTGAGCTCCTCCCACAGATCCCGAAGATAGACTTTTCCCAGGTGAGTGTCAAAACAAAAGCATTTGAGGTATCTAAGGAGGACGTAGAAAAGTATAAACAAAAAGTGAAGGAACAACTCGTCGACTGGGTCGATCTTACTCAATCTGACTCAATAGAGAGGGGAGATAGGGTTGTTGTGGATCTGCGCGGTAAAGTTGGCGATGAAGCATTTAGAGGTGGCCAGCTTGATAATTTTGAATGTCAGGTCGGTGATGGAAAAGTAATTGCTTCTCTAAGTGATGGGATAATTGGCATGAAGGTTGGTGAAGAACGCTTCATTCCAGTTTTGTTTCCGGAAGATTATCATGACATTGCAGTTGCAGGTAAAAATGCTGTTTTCCGTACTTTAGTAAAAAGTGGAAAGAGGTCGCAGAAAGTGTCAGATCCAGAAGCTGCACTACTCAAGTGGTTGTCCTGCAAAACAGATGACGAAGCTAATGAAAAAGTGAAAATGCTCGTCACCTCGGAATGCTCAAAAAGGATTAATGAACTTCTCAGGAGACAGATCGAAGCACAATTGGAGAAATATGATTTCCAAGTTCCAGAATCGCTTTTGGAAAGACAAGAACGCTATGTTAAGGTTGATCTTCCAAGCATTTCTGCAGATGATCTTAAAAAAGAGGCTATGCGAAGAACTAGACTTTCGCTTATTCTGGCTGAATTTGCGGCAGAGAGAAATATATCGATTGATAAGACCGACGTTGCTCGTCATCTGCTAAATGTTTCCATGGCTGCTGGTCTAGATTCAAGCTATTTAGCAGAGATATACAGAAACAATAAGGACTTTGCAGGTTCGGTAACTCTTAAATTAATGGAAAGTAAGATATTTGCTGTATTACTAGAAACCGTCCAGAAAGAAGCTGAAACTTCGACGGTTGATGAAATACTCAGTTTTACAGAAGAAAAAATTGGGGCACAGGCATAGATGCAAATGGAAATGGATACTCTTACCAGAGAAAAAATGAATCTTGTTCCGATGGTAGTTGATCAAACACCTCGGGGTGAGAGAGCGTATGATATATTTTCAAGACTCTTGAAGGAACGTGTTGTTTTCCTCACAGGACCGATAGAGGATGGGATGGCTAGTCTCATAGTCGCGCAGCTCCTTTTTCTCGAAGCAGAGAACCCTGAAAAGGATATTTTTATGTACATTAACTCTCCAGGTGGTGTCGTGACCGCTGGCCTTTCGATATATGATACAATGCAGTACATAAGACCATCTGTCTCAACCGTTTGTGTTGGTCAAGCTGCTTCTGCTGCCTCCTTGATACTCGCTTCTGGCGCAGAGGGGAAACGTTTTGCTCTTCCGCATTCGCGGGTGATGGTACATCAGCCCTCTGGTGGGGTGCGGGGCCAGGCAACCGATATGGAGATTCACGTAAAAGAGATATTACAGCTCAAGAGAATGATCAATGAGATCTACCGGAAACATACGGGTGAAACAATAAAGAAAATAGAGACATTGCTCGAGAGAGATACCTTTCTGAGCCCGGAAGAAGCAAAGAAGGTTGGCTTAATTGATGACATAATCACACAGAGGAAAGAGGGTAGTGGTAAACAAGAGTGATCTAGTTCCGAAGTGCTCTTTTTGTGGTGAGACGGAAGACAAAGTACGGAAACTTGTTGCGGGCATGTCTGCATTTATCTGTGATAGATGTATAGCGTTATGCTCTAACGTACTCAGTGAAGAAATTACTCTTGAAGCAGCTTCTGCGGAAAGATTCACTCCGAAGGACATAAAGAAATACTTTGATTCGTTCATCACAGCTCAAGAGGACGCCAAGAAAATACTTTCTGTTGCAGTCTATAACCATTACAAGTGCTTTGTGGGTAGTAGATCTAATTCGAAGGATGTTGAAATCACAAAATCTAATATTCTCATCATCGGTCCTACTGGCTGCGGAAAAACACTCTTTGCAAAGACATTGGCACGCTTTTTGAATGTACCGTTCGCAATTTGTGACGCTACAAGCATTACTGAGGCTGGATATGTAGGAGACGATGTAGAAAACATCTTGAGGATGCTCCTACAATCTGCTGACTACAACGTTGAAGCAGCACAAAAAGGAATAGTGTACATCGACGAGATTGATAAAATTTCCAGAAAGTCGGACAGTCCATCCATAACAAGAGATGTCTCTGGTGAAGGGGTTCAACAAGCCTTGCTCAAAATTATGGAAGGGACAATTGCATCTGTTCCTCCTCAGGGCGGACGCAAGCATCCAAACCAGGAAACAGTACAAATCGATACGACTAACATATTGTTCATCTGTGGTGGTGCTTTCGTCGGGTTAGACAATATAATTGCAAACCGTCGAAGCATTAACACAATGGGGTTTAAATCTGAGCTCCAAAGTAAAGAGGTTTCTCCAACAATACTGAAGAAAGTCGAACCCGAGGATCTGGTTAAATTTGGTATGATTCCTGAGTTTGTTGGACGGTTGCCAGTAATTGGCGTGCTTGATGAATTAACGGAAGACAATTTAGTAGAAATACTGTCGGTGCCAAAAAATGCACTAGTAAAACAGTATGTATGCTTGTTTGGAATGGATAATATACAACTCTCTTTTAGTGATGAAGCACTCAAAACAGTAGCTCGTGCAGCAATCAAAAGAAAGGTTGGTGCTAGAGGGCTAAGGGCAATTATGGAATCTGTACTACGTAATTACATGTTTGAACTCCCGAGTAACAAAGATGTTAAGACGCTTATTATCACGGAGGATATAGTGCGCGCAGAGATGGCAAACACTTAGTGCTGTTCCAGCCACTTGGACACCATGTGATTCATTATGGGGAATCTTTTTACGGTGTGAGATACCTGTTTCTCTCTCAGGAAGATTTTTTGTCAGTATAAAAGAAGTTCAGTAACGGTTTGCGAGCCGGCGATGTGTTTTGGGCTTTCTCTCCTTTATTTTTAATTCCAAAATTAGAAGGGTCACCTCGTGTCATACGTTAATTTGAGTGCTGTGAGATATAGAAAAAGCCCTAAGCCTAATAAGAGGGGCTAATGCTATGAGAATGAACGTAGCTACATTTCGTAAGTTCGTATACTTTAAGAAAATTTCTATCACGAACAACGCCCAGGACAGGCTTCTGTCTAAATAGATAATCCTTCAGCTTAGATATCCTTAAAGTTGCTAGTGTCACAAAGCTATCACTAATCATATTACAGTACTAAGAAGCACCTTAGAAATAGCACCTTCTTCACATATTTTCAAAATTTACTTCTGCAGAAGCACCATAAATTTAAATTCATCAGATGAAGTGCACACTTCTCCCAATACATAACGACCATATGTGCAAAATTTTTCTATTCAAAAAGTACCCAGGTACATCAAGACATAGGCAACCTACTATAGCAAGATAGTATTAAATACGGATTTCTCAACTTTTGCTTCCACTGGTTCAGCATTTAAGTTAAGTAATATGGCATTCGTTAATAGTAAAAGAGTGTATGATTAATAAATATACTTTTAAAGTGTTCTGTAACACTAGAAAAGAGTCAACTTTATTGTTCTGCCGGATATCTTTTAGAGCACCATAAAATCATACCCAACAAATGGATTGCTAACCGGAGATTCAGAAAATGACTGACGAATTCTTTCTACGGAAAATAATTGAGACAAATAGAAACAATGCAGAGAGAGCATTATGGCGGGCTGTAATACTTCAGGCCTTCATGGATTCCCTCACAGAAAGCAAGCGCACTGAGGATCGTCTAGCAAGAATTTCAGCACGCGGATGGCTTTTAGGAATGTGCCATGACTTTAGGATAGTGTGCGCACTTGCAGGATATGACCCATATTACGTAAGGAGAAGAGCCCAAAAATTTATGAATGAAAAAAAACAACTGAATCAGCTTCTCAGGAAAATAAAAGACTCATGAAAAGTTCCTGGACAGGATCTCAAAATCACATAATTCATTTAAAGTTTCACTTATTGAGAGTAACAAACCGATGCGATTCTTCCTAAGTTCAGGATCTTCAACATTAACAAGTACACTATCCATAAAAACCGTGATCGGCTTTAAAAGATCAGCACACCGTGAAAATGCCATTTCGAAATTACGCTCCTTTAGGGCATTACAAAAAAGTGACTGAAAAACCTCAAACTCTTGTACAAGGCTCACCTCTTCTGGCAGAACGAGTACTTTTTTACTAAACTTTGCTTTAGCAGAACCAGAAAAGCCCTTAAGGATACCCATCATCCTTTTGTGAAGCTGCACGAATTCAGCACCATCAGCTTGCTTAAGCCATTCAGAAATAGCAATACACTTCTCAGTTAGCACTAGAGGACGCGTGATTCCACCACTAACCGCAGCAAAAACTGCTTGGCTCACACCACTTTTAAGTAGTAGCGCCTTCAGGCGCTCGGAAAAGAAACTTAATGTGAAATTCACAACATCATCTTTCCGCTGCTTCTCTTCATCAGAGCTAGCACCAATTTTTTTGATAAGAGAAAAAAATAAAGACGAGGGATACAAATCAATCGCTTTCATTAAGAAAACCTGGAGTGGGACATCCAGTTTATTTTCTATGATGATACGCAACACACCAATAGCTGCACGCCTTATACCAAGCGGATCACGAGTGGAAGTAACTTTCTCTTTTACGCTGATCAAGCCAACTAAAGTATCTATTTTATCAGCTAGTGCAAGCGTCACTGTGACAGGAGCATTCGGGCAAACATCTGCCGCATCAACGGGCAAATAGTGATCCCTAACTGCATCAATAATTTCAACATCTGTCTCACCACCAAGGTTTAAGTAGTGAGAACCTACAAACCCAGCCAGTTTAGGAAAATCACGGACAAACGTCGTCAATAAATCCAGCTTGGCGAGCTCAGCTGCTTCTTCCACCTTTATAATGGAAGCGTTCGGTACCCAAAACGCAATAAATTTCGCCAATGCCCTGACACGTTGTACCTTCTCACGAAAGCTACCCAATTTCTTGTGAAAAATTAGCTGTTTCAGTTTTGGCCCCAGTTCACATAGAGGAGTCTTGGAATCAATCAGAACCATGGATGCTGCATCAGCCAATCTTGCTGTAATCACGCGCTCATATCCTCTAATTGGTGCATTACTAGAAATCGAACTCACAACCACAAATTTATTCAGCAATCTACCATTTTTTGACACCGGAAAAACCTTCTGGTGAGAAACAATAACTGTTTCTACGATACACTCATGGAGATCCAGAAATGATTGCGGGAATGATCCCATGAGCACATTAGGCGATTCGGTAATTCCAACAACCTCACTTAATAACTCCTCCGTCACGCAGACAGAAAATCCATGCTCGGCTTCTAGTTGAGATATTTGCGCTTTGATGAGATTCTCCCTTTCAAACTGTGACAGAACAACACCACCCTTCATTAAAAGGGACTTATATTCCTCAGCAGACGTGATTTTGATTTTCTTCAAGGCTGGGTCAACATGCGCGCCTATCGTTACTGCACCTGCAGTATAATGATGGAACTGCACGGGAATGACAGATTTTCCAAGCATGCAAACAATGCTTTTTATTGGTCTGATCCAGTTTAGAGAATAATTTCCCCATCGCATTGACCTAGGCCATGAAAAACTCCTAAGTATATCCTCAGTACGTTGTCTCATGACCTCATCTATACAGAGCACTTTTCCTACAACTGGAGCAAAATAATATTCTTTATTTCCAATACTCTTGATATATAGATTCGAAGCACTCGTGCCCATTGAGGTGGCGAATCTCTCCACAACCGAAAGATCTGAACCAACACTTGGACCCTTTTTATCAACTTTTTTATTAACAGGATCGCTGTTTACATCGTCTATGAGTACTGCTATTCTCCTGCAACTAGTAAAGACTTCTATCTTTCCAACACTTAGGTCCTTCGTAGCAGACGAAAAAAGGTCAAAAAAACTTTTCTGTGCATAACTTTGGAGAGCTGCGGGTATTTCTTCAGACAAAATTTCTAGAAGAAACTTAGGCACAAGACCCCTCCTGTTCTACAAAGAGCTCACAACACTGCTTCACCAAGCCCCTGATATCCAAGATGTACTTAGCTCGTTCACTGACGCTTATGAAGCCCCTAGAATCCATAAGATTCAATATATGGCTTGTCTTGACGCAATGGTCGTATGCAACAAGTGGCAACTTTCTCTCTATAAAAATTTTTGCTTGGGCAGCATTATCGTTGAATTGACTCAACAAGAGCTCATACTCATAGGACTCCAGGGCCGCAATGGAAAATTGACGCTCATTTTCGCCATAGACCTCCATATACTTCACAGTGTCCTTGGAATAGAGCAAGTTTCCCACATTGTCAACATCCTGCATATACATTGCAATCCTCTCCAAGCCGTAGGCCAGCTCTCCAGGAATACTACTTAGCGCGACCCCACCAACCTGCTGCATGTATGTAAACTGCGAAATCTCCATTCCATCACACCAGACTTCCCAACCCATACCCCATGCACCTACACTCGGATTCTCCCAATCATCTTCAACGAAACGTATATCATGATTACGTATGTCGATACCGACGTGTTTTAGGCTATCTAGATAAAGGTCCTGTAAATTATCTGGGGAAGGTTTTATAAGCACTTGGTACTGGTGGTGTTGATACAATCTATTTGGGTTCTTTCCATATCTCCCATCGGCCGGACGTATTACGGGTTGAACATAAGCAATCTTTGCATCCTTAGCTGAAATAGAAGAAAAAATTGTTGCAGGATGCAGAGTCGCGGCACCAAGCTCACTCGTATAGGGAAGCAAGATAGAACAACCGTATCCACTCCAATACTCTTCCAATTTTTTTATAAGACTGTAGAAACTACTTATGGACATCACAAGCCCAAGTATTAAGAGCTCAGTATAAACCAAAGGTAAGGAGACATTCAATCACCTTACCTTGGGAAATTAACGACTAATAATCCTCATTTGAGCACTTTGAACGCATTAACTATACGCACACAAGCTTGCTCCAGCAGATCCATTGACAAGGCATAAGAGATCCTGAAATATCCTGGTACTCCAAATTCCTCGCCAGGCACAACCGCAACAGCATGTTCCTCAAGAAGATATTCCGCTACATCAGAATCCGTTTTTAATTCAAAACCACTAGGACTCCTTTTGCCGAAGAAGCCCGAGCAACGGAGAAAAAGGTAAAACGCACCATCTGGTTTATAACAACACAACTCAGGCAACACAGAAAGCATCTCAACAGCCTTATTTCTTTTCCTTTCAAAAACAACAAGTCTATCAGAAAGAACCTCTTGTCCAGAGCGCAGTGCTCCTATAGCGGCAACCTGTGCTATCGTACATACACCAAATGTACTGTGCTCCTGTAACCTACAAACTAGAGAAATAACTGTCTTATTTGGAATAGCGGCATAACCCACTCTCCAACCGGTCATAGCATAACATTTAGAAACACCGTTCACCAAAATTATGCGCTCCCTCAACTCCGGCGCAACATTGGCAATATTGAGAAAGTTAGACTCCGAATAAGTGATATGCTCGTATATGTCATCGGATATGATATAAACCTGCGGATGCGCTTTCAGGACATTTGCCAACTCTCTGAGTTCATTTTCATCGTAGCACACCCCAGATGGATTATTAGGAGAGTTAATCAGTATTGCCTTGGTTTTTGTGTTCAGTGCTTCCTGTATTGCCGTGATATTCATTTTAAACTTTTCTGTGCTTGGCACGACAACAGGCTTACCTGAAAAGATGCGCACCATTTCGCAATAGGAAACCCAATAAGGAGCAATAAGCACAACTTCATCCTCGGGATTAAGGAGGGCACCAAGGATATTATACAACACTTGCTTTGCACCATTACTCACGACAATTTCATGCGGTGAATAATGCAAGGCATTATCACGAGCAAACTTCGCAGCAATCTCCTCGCGGAGCACCATTGTTCCAGCAACCGGAGAATAATTATCATCACAATCTTTTATGGCCTGTATAGCCATTTCCTGCCCTAAGAAAGGTGTAGAAAAGTCGGGCTCTCCTATACACAAGGATATCACATCCCTTCCACGCGCCTTCAACTCACGCACCCTACGCGCAGCCTCAGCCGTCGCAGAAGGTTTAATGCTCTCAATCTTTTTTGACAACATAAATCAAAACTCAATTAAATAAATTTGCCCCTTCCTCAAAACACGGACTTTTGAGTCCTTTGTCATATTTGGCAACACATGAAGTAAGCAACAACAATAGGCAGATGGATAAGACTCGCATTGTATGGCATCTCGAAAACAGCTCAATTCTAAGTCAGCAGAACTGATCTTTCAACAAATGAACAAAAAATGTGCCCGATGAGTTGCGCACGTAACAGTAATTTGAATCCTAGTTCACGAAACTGTTTCGTGATACTCTTTTAAGCCGTCCGGATGTGTATAGGATATAATATGATTAACAAAGTTATTTTGATCGGCAACCTTGGTAAAGACCCGGAAATACGCACTATGGCTAATGCAAAGCAAGTGGCTACTTTCTCATTGGCAACAACCGAAAATTGGAACGATAAAAATACGGGGGAACGTGTTTCAAAAACTGAATGGCATCAGGTAGTTGTATTCAACGAGCCTCTAATCAAGGTGATAAGTAACTACGTAAATAAAGGTACTCGGTTGTACATCGAAGGTTCACTCCAAACAAGGAAATGGACGGATAACAATGGCATTGAGAGATACACAACCGAAGTTGTGCTAAACCCATTTAATTCGGTTTTAAAGATACTCAGCCCGCAGGGGAGCACTGAAACCCATTATTCCGGAACTCCGTCCAACAACACAAGATCTGATTTGGGAACACCAGCAGCCCATGTTAATGACGTCTTAGATGATGACGATATTCCCTTTTGATTGAGAACCGTTTTTACGAGACGTGCTTTTGGCTTCGGATTCAGTTGCTAGGACTTTGCACATGAGCTTATGTATTGATCAAGCGGAGTGTGGAACTGTGAAAATTGTTTAATGTGCACCCACATCAAACGTGCATCAGTTGTACCTTTCCATTTTCTCAATTAGTCTCGCCTTAATCTTTGCGAACGCAACAATGTTTTTTATTCTCTTTCTTAGAAAGTCCCTACTTTTTTCGAAGCCATCTGAATAATCGTCAGCAAACTTAGCCATAAAAAGTGAATTTAAGGCCATTAGCGTGGCTCTTTTACTGTAAAAGGAGAAACCTGTGGCAATATCACCAATAGCATGCCATAGAGAATCAGATAAAGAAAACGAGCATCGCAGTGACTCGATAGAGTTTCCAGGTTTGAGCGCGAAACAAAACTTTGCTTTAATAAATTGTCTGTAGTTTTTAAATTCCGAGTACACTAGTGCCCTATTCCATAGAACAGATTCTATCTTTTGCGAAACTCCTCCAACTGTGTAGTCCGAACAAAGCAACGCCTTCTGCGTTACGTAATCTTCAAAAAATTCGAGAAACGTCACAATGCTCTCATTGTAGCGATACAGAAGATCCTCCGTTTGAGTCTCCTTTGCTGCAAACAACAACGCGGAATAATTCAACCCCATGAAATGGACAACATCAACAAATTTAGTTGTCAACTTTACAAACCTATCATCTTTCATGAGTAGCAAAAGAACTTACTTATCACGTTTGGCCTCTTTATAGTCTCTCATAAAAATCTCCAGACCCTTATCGGTAAGTGGATGCTCAAACATTTGTTTCAGGATTTTCACCGGCACGGTTACTACGTGTGCCCCAAGTTTCAAAGACGTGAGTACATGTTCTACACTTCTGATGGAGGCAGCAAGTATCTTCGTTTCATACCTATCCTCATACAGCTGAGCAATTTCATCTATCAGTAGTACACCCTGATGACCAATATCATCGAGGCGTCCAATGAAAGGTGAAACAAAATCGGCACCTACGCTAGCAGCAAGGACCGCCTGAGCAGCAGAAAAACAAAGGGTAATATTCACCATACACCCACGTGCTTTCAGTTTGGAAGCAGCTCTTATGCCATCTTCAGTGCATGGAAGTTTGACAACAACATTTTTTGCGATACCAGACAGGTGCAAACCTTCATCTACCATTTCAGATGAGGTAATAGACACAACTTCAGCACTCACAGGACCACGTACAATATTACAAATTTCGCTAATAACATCCTCATGTCTGCGCCCCGACTTACTAATAAGAGTCGGATTAGTTGTCACACCACTCACGAGACCCAGCTCTACAGCTGACCTTATCTCATCTAAATTTGCTGAATCAATAAAGAACATACTTCAGGCCTCCATTTGCTTAACCACACGAGCAACTACTTCAGCATCGCGGTAACGTTTTAAAAATTCTTCGTCCACTAGTTCGATATCCAGTACGGTCTCGGCTGTTAGAACATATGTTTTGTCTTGGATCCTTAGAACTGCACCCTCAACAAAAAATTTCTTCTTTATCCCATCAGCAAGAACCAGAAAGATGAGTCCATTTTTCAATGCAAAAACAGACGGTTCATGCCCTGTAAGAACAACGAATCTCCCACTATCTGTATCACCCCCCAAACTCACGACGTGCAACTTTCTGCACTCAAGGGGAGTAAAAATACTAAGCTCAAAAGTGGACATCTATTTCTCCTTTAGACTAATGGCCTTTTCTCTTGCCTCGTTCATGTTACCAACCATATAAAAAGCAGCTTCGGGCATATCATCACATTTGCCCTCAACCAGCTCCTTGAAACCGGCGATGGTATCTTTAAGGCTCACGAATTTGCCCGGCTGGCCCGTAAAGACCTCTGCTACATGAAACGGCTGAGACAAAAATTTCTCAATTTTCCTTGCTCTATAAACCGTAAGTTTATCTTCCTCGGAAAGCTCTTCCATGCCCAAAATCGCAATGATGTCTTGAAGGGATTTATAACTTTGAAGAATTCCCTTCACCTTTTGTGCAACCTCGTAATGTTCTTGACCCAACACTTCCGGAGAAAGAATCTGTGCACTAGAAGCAAGCGCGTCAACTGCGGGGTATATACCGGCTTCAGCAACTTGTCTTGACAGAACAGTTGTAGAGTCTAGGTGAGCAAAAGAGGTAGCCGGAGCTGGGTCGGTAATATCATCTGCAGGAACATATATCGCTTGCACAGAAGTAATGGAACCGTGCTTAGTGGAAGTAATACGTTCCTGTAGCCTTCCCATATCCGTCGCAAGAGTTGGTTGATATCCTACCGCCGATGGGATTCTTCCCAACAAAGTAGAGAGTTCTGCACCAGCTTGAGTGAATCTAAAGATGTTATCCACAAAGAAAAGTACATCCTGGCCTTCTTTGTCACGAAAGTACTCAGCCATGGTGAGGGCACTCATCGCAACTTTTGCACGCGCACCAGGAGGTTCATTCATCTGACCATAAACCAGGACAACCTTAGATTTCTCAGGATGTTCCTTATTGATCACCCCCGATTCAACCATTTCGTTGTAAAGGTCATTTCCTTCTCTGGTTCGCTCACCAACACCTGCGAAAACAGAGAAACCTCCATAAGCCTTCGCGATATTGTTTATAAGCTCCATAATAAGAACAGTCTTTCCAACTCCTGCACCACCAAAGAGACCAACCTTACCCCCTTTGGAATAGGGCGCAAGCAAATCGATTACTTTGATCCCCGTCTCCAGAATTTCAGAGGAGGTACTCTGCATATCAAACTTAGGAGGCTCTGCATATATTGAGGAAACTTTATTGGGTTCTGGTACAGGGCCCCCACCGTCTATAATTTCCCCAACTACGTTAAAGATTCGCCCAAGGGTCTGTCTACCAACTGGAACACAGATCGGCTTTCCAGTATCTTGGACGACTTTATCTCTTGTCAAACCATCCGTCGAATCCATCGCTACAGCGCGGACTATTCCATCTCCCAACTGCTGTGCAACTTCTAAGTATAGGGTCTTTCCATTATTCTCACAGGTAAGAGCATTCTCTATTTTTGGCAATGCGCCGTCCTCGAACTTTACATCAACTGTTGGACCAACGACTCGAACTATTTTTCCTGTACTTACTGGCATCAAAAGACTTACTTAGAGATCACTCAGGATCACATTGTAAGGTATACACAAACTTTTTCAAATCCCTGGGACACACAGCAACTTTGCACGAAATCCAACAGACAAGACAAAAACAGTCCTTCGAAAACGCAAGCGTCTCTACTTCTTAAACATTTGACAACGTACACGAATCACACCTGCACCACCACCCTGTTGCACCTCATCAGGAACTTTGTCAGGACTATCAGCATTACTCCGGACACAGTATTTAGCTGGACAACCACCTCTGCCATATTTAGCAGTTTTCTTACATTCAACCCACTGTTTGTCAGAATGTAAGCCCGCTTGTGCTAACGCATTCTTCTCTCCTTCATTTTCACGCTCGAGCGCTGTACATATGGCTTCTTCGGGCTCGGTATAAGATGGTTGACGCGTCTTTAGATCATAATACGGAACAGACGAGTGACACGGCAAAAGCGCTAATTTTCCAATAACAGATGGTTTATAGACTTTATTTATAAACCTGTCCTCAAATTCACTACCAAACCGATTAAATTCGTCCTTCTCAGGTGTAGCAGCCTGGTGCACTTTACCACCACGCGCAGCAATCAAAATGCTACAGTGCTCTTTCAGATACTCCTGATTGCGAGGGTCTGCCCTCAAACATCCAGAACCACCATCAGCAGAAGAACTTGAATCACACTCGTAGTCTTTATCACCGGTTACACGAGGATTATAACGTTTCTCAAAACTATCCTTATCACATACGTAAAGAATCGAATCTCCACCATCATTTTCACCGTCTTTTTCACCACCTCCAAGACCGACCAGGGGGAGCAAAACCTGATCCGAAGCTAAGATATTCATAAAATCCTTCGTGATCATTCTAACCGCCACATACTCACCGGAATTGCCTCCGCTCATACCACTACCAGCAGAACCACCACCTAGTGCTTCTATTTCAACTATATCACAACTTGCATAACTACCATTTTCACCCTCCCAGAATGGATCAATGGTGACCCTGTTATGCGCTTTTTCGCGATAATTCGGCGCTTTTACTTTCTGTCCACCGCCCTTAGCAGGGGAATCAATGACAGCCCTATAGTCATAACAGAGACCATCTTCTTTTTCGAAAAAGCACAGACCCTTGTATAGTGGCGTAGCAGGAACATAACATGGACCACCTCCACACTGGTTTAGTGAGTACCTGTTCTTGTCATAATCGTCAGGCAAAAAAAACGCTATCCCTTCAAAATTAGAAAACCGGGTAACGGCATATTGCACACCTTGGGAAAGATGTTCTAAGGAATAAAAAGGTCTGTTACAAGAGCCCTTTCCATCTAGATCCCCCTTAAGACAGTATACCGCCTGTTCCTCATATCTATAATTAACAACCTTAGTTTCAGACTCCGCTTTATAAAAACCCGTCCGCCTATCAAATGTTAGACTGTCCAGAACTGACTGCTCCGTATGTGGAATATCTAACGCACGTTCTTCAGATGGCATACTCTCACCATCCTTGATTCTATAAGGGATAAATTTTTTGATATTTTCTCTAAATAATCTTATTCTATCGTTGACAACAGTCATATATTCTTGAGGTAGGGAGAGTACATCCTTTGGACAGAGCACATTTCCATCTGGATCATTAACGTAACGCAATCTTGGTTGGTAGCCAGATGGACATACCTCAGCTCCTTCATTTTGGCAATGCAGATCACCCTCATTGCCTATAGAGAACTTTCCGTCACCACAAATAGGATGTGTTTTCTCGCTACCAGAATCTTCAGATTTATTCTCTACGCAAATATACCCACCAACGAAAAACCCTTTCTGGCAGAGCGGACCAGCACATTTGTCTTGCTCTTCTTTTTTTACAATGAGAGGTCTAAGGTACGGAATTGTTTTTTTACCAATGCACAGACCAGAACCACTTTCACAAATCCTTAAACCCGAATAATCCGTAGAACCATACCTATTAAAACAATGTTCTCGTTGAGCCTCACTTTCTCCACCAAAAACTTGGACCACTCTTGCACATATCTGATTCCTTGTCAGCCTTTTTTCGACTATGATCGGACCCGCCTTACCCCCTTCACTGTGGATCACTTGCCTGTGACTTTTGTAGTCCGTTGGATCTGGATAGTCGATGTTATACGTACTCATGTCATTCAAAGTTGAGACCACTACACGCAGCTTAGGATGCATGTAGTCAGAAGACCGCACTGGAACAACAGTCACCCTAGGCAAGTTGCCAAGTGTCTCAAAAAACGTCGGTGGCATAGGAAGTGGAATCAACATCACACACCCGAGCGGCATCCCATCAATTGCAGTTTTTTTATCACAAACCGTAACCTGCCTTGCACACAAACACTCCTTAGTGTAGTTTACGCTTTCTGAACTGCTCCAATCCGTGCAGACATCGGTTGGTTTTTTGAAACAAGACTTATCGCACCAAGCAGCTTTCGCACGCACGTTTGTGGGGAAAATATACTTACAATCATTAGCGGTAAGGGTCACGAAATCAGAGGTTGTCGTTGAATATACATTAATTGCGGGTTCCACAAAGCTACCTGTATCGTATTCAGGTAAAGAAACTGGCTGCTTAGACTTGCACAAAGCCCCCCTCGGAGAGCAAAGACATAGAAAAAACAAAAGCAAGAGAAATTTCTTCAGTTGCATTCGCGGCAAAATATCGGTAACCAAATAGCGGGATTATTGCCTGCTTCCCGCATAGCAGCCCTCATTTTCTCAATCCTTCCACGAGATGACAAAATTTTCATCTCATCAAATAACAAACAATCAAACTTAAGAATCACAGAATTGCGATTTTGATTAAGGAAGAAACATTTCCCGAAAAGGGATGCATCATCAAGTGTACGCATGACAGGAGAAGAGATAGTGAAGAATTTATTATATTCTGCTGGCAAAGTATCACTTAATGGCAAGAAGATCCTCGTGGTGATGTATTTCTTTCCTACTTCACCCAACTTTTCGAGAAAAGCTGTATTCTCAGCTGAGAACAGAATCATACCACCGTATTCACTCACTTTACGGAGAAACGACTCACACTTTGACAACGAAGAAAAAAGCGTCTTAAAACGAGCTGGGCTCTGTATCACGATTATAAACGGCTTCCCGGAATGCTGACGAACTTCAAGGTACTTTGCAATCATGTAAGACGTGATAGACGAAACAACTCTTTCAGGCAAAGACAATTTACCCAGTGAAAAACCAAGCTTGTCATCAAGCAACCAGTTATTTTCAGCGTCAACGGCAAAAATGTGTCCATAACTTTCTTGAAACACCGAAAGCTCACCAAAAATGGGTTGAAGATATACGGCACAGTCAGGTAGACTTCTTTTACCCGGCGGAATTTCAGATATCCTTTTCACCGCTTCTGCGATTTCTTCGCTTTTGACATCCTTAGAACAAAAGGCCGATAGAATGTCATATAAAACATCTGCATCAGTCACATCAAGTAAATTGCACTTAAATGAATCATCTGCGACCTGCAAGTAAGAGCCTTCCAACGCATGTACAAATACTTCCGAAAGACACTGATCATCCACTATCAAGAACTCAGCACCGAGCCTCACAACCGACTCTAATAAGAGAAAATTCTGCAGCTCGATTCTATTAGATTTCTCTTTACCAAAGATAATAGCGTGGCTCTCGCTTTTAGCGTCAGGAAAACTAAAGTAGTGCAACTCCCCTTCAAGCGAAACGAACTTTGTAATGCATTTACTTACATCAGTCAAAGCAGAACGAAAATGCGCATGCGTAAAGGCAAATGAATTGACCTCTTTCAGTAAGACTATCTCCCATTTTCTCATCCTGGAGAAACTCCCAGGTAAGTTGCCCCAGAAAGTATCTTCTAAAAGCAGGTCGTCACGTACAATCATGAAACCTCGCTGCGAGAAAAGCTTTTCACAATTTGCGACAACAAGACAAAGCTCCTCTAAAGAATCTGCAAACAGCGTCACCTTGAAGGAGCGCTTACAGAACTCTTCCTGCCTCTTCTCATTCATATGCTCCGCAATAACGTCTTTAGAAGAAGCACTCTGATAAGCTGTGTCACTCACAACCCCTGTTAGCTCAAGACTTTCCTCAAAGGTATTCCTAATATCCTCCTCCGTAGTCTTTGTTATGACTTCTGTGATTACCATCCTGTTTTGGACGCCCAGAAACCTTGCTACAAACTGAACATCCTCAAGGTTCCTAAAACTCTTTACCGAAAAGCTCGCACCAAAAGTCCTTTTGTCTCCATGTATCTCAAAGGTATTAAAACCGAAAAATACCTTTCTGTCAGAAAGAAGTTCTGTTGATATATCTCTAACACCACTCTCGAGACCAGTTTTTGAAATCCCAAGCAACGCGGAAAGAAAACTCATTACCCCTGCTTCACAGAGGAGCACAGGCTGGTATTCTGCCAATTCCCTACAAACCACCGCAACCGCATCTTCCAAACCTTTTATGATTACCTTGGAGGCAAACTCATCAAACCTCTTTAGCAGACTCCTAAGCAGGAAGTCGACCCGCCCGATTGCACACTCAAGAGCTGACCCTGATACAATGGAGATGAATACCTCGTTTGAGAATCTACTCTCTTTTTCTATGAATTCGCGGTAGGCATTAGATAAGCTCGCTGCAAATCCGTCCATATTCACATTCTCAGCGCTGACAGATTTAACAGGCGAGCGCACCACATTGATCCAGAGAGCCAAACAATCGAACTCACCTGAATAAAGGACTTTTTTGCACAAAGAGCGCATCCTTTCCAAAGAAGATGTGGTGAACCTAAAATCTGATAGTTTCACCACCCTTACCAGAGTACCATTCGCGTTCAAAACGGTGCTCGAGTCGTAAAAACAAGAGGCTTGAACATTCCGTGAGACTTCCTTCGTATACAAATCACCTACCATGATCCATCGCACCGATGAGTGAAACAGATACACCTTGAAAAAGGATTAAGGAAAAACTCGCAACATAAGACCCCATACTTTCGCAGACATTGACTATTTCCCTCCACCGCCTGCAACTTGGCCCCCTGTACACTTGTAGTCAGTCCCTAAAATCCAACCCATAATCGTTTGTGCACCAAAGACGAACATTATTCCTGCTGCAACAATGAACAACATACCTATGGACACCTTCCCCACAAAGAAGCTATACCCCGTTATAATAATCACAAGTGTCGCTATAGCCTGCGAAATCGGACCAGAAAGTTGGGTCACTATGTTACAAATCACACGCGACACTATACTATCATCCTTATCTGGACCAGCGACAGCCACTGGCGCTGCCAGCACAAACATACAACATAACATCAAGCACCAAAGAAATGTCTTCTTCATTCTGAAAACCTTTAAAACCACCATTCATGGGCATTGTATGTTAGTAATGCTAAAAAATCTATGATCATGAAATAAGCAAAATGCCTAAAATAGTCACAAACCTACCTTATACAGAGCACTCTAGAATGCTGCAGATCCTTCACAATGGCTGTCGGGACAAGATAATTAGAAATTTATCAGTCCCTAGAACGATGGAAAAACAGTTATGAAAACCTGAAAAACACAGCCGGCATTTTATTTTGCTTGCGCACCCTGGACAATACTTCCGCCTTTGCACTCATAAGCTCTCTGACCAAGTATCCAACCCATAATCGTTTGTGCACCAAAGACGAACATTATTCCTGCTGCAACAATGAACAACATACCTATGGATACCTTCCCTACAAAGAAGCTATACCCAGTGATAATAATCACAAGTGTCGCTATAGCTTGTGATATCGGACCAGAAAGTTGGGTCACTATGTTACAAATCACGCTTGACACTACATCACTACTCCCACTACTGGACTTTCGCGCTTCTGCTGGCTCAACAAACAAAAGTATGCAACATAGCATTAAACAAAACATTGCTATTTTACTCATTCCCTCTTTCCTCCCAAGCAAGGATCTCAGGGGATTCTATAGCAAAATTATTAAATCATTACTTATCCATTTGGATAAAAAAGAAATTTCTTATCACCTAACTGCAGGTCTAAAGGAAAGATCATTTAGCAAAAGCAATACTAGAGGAAAGCAAGAGCACATAACCAATCCCTTAGAGAGGACAATCATGGTTTTACTTTTAACGCCTCTATAAACGCATTCTGGGGAATGTTTGCCTTTCCTATGCTATGCATTCTCTTTTTACCCTTCTTTTGCTTTTCGAGGAGCTTCATCCGTCTAGTTCTGTCACCGCCATATAATTTTGCAGTAACGTCTTTCCTATATGGATTAACAGTTTCCCTTGCGATGACCTTTCCTCCTATTGCAGCTTGTATTGCGATTTTATACTGCTGTCTAGGAATCAACTCTTTCAGGCGCTCACATATTTCCCTTCCGCGTCTTTCAGCATTTGGACGGTATATCATAACTGAGAGAGCGTCTACCTCCTCACCGTTAATGAAAATGGAAAGCTTCACAAGCTCACTCGAACGATAACCATGAATCTCCCAATCCAGGCTAGCATAACCCTTCGATACAGACTTCAATCTATCGTAAAAGTCAAAAACTATTTCAGAGAGCGGTAAGCTATATGTGAGAATCGCTTTGTTATCTACATAAGCTAGATCAATTTGTTCGCCCCGTTTTTCATTACACAAGTTTATAACCTCCCCTATGTAATCCCCGGGCAACATTACAGAGGCTTTTATCCAAGGCTCCTCTATATGATCTATTTTACTTGGGTCAGGCATCTCCGTTGGATTGTACAACTCTAAAACGGAACTATCTTTCATGTGAATCCTGTATACAACACTTGGCGCCGTGAGAACAAGAGCCAGATCGAACTCCTCATCTAGTCTTTGTGTAATTACCTCCAAGTGCAACATACCCAGGAAGCCACATCTGAAACCATGCCCCAAAGCCGATGAAGACTCCGATTCAAATGTAAAACTTGAATCATTTAGATGAAGCTTTTCCAAGCTCTGACGCAGCTTTGCGAACTCATCTGAACTGACTGGAAAAAGGCTACAAAATACAACTGGCCGAAGCTGCTTGAATCCAGGCAAATGTTCCGTACATGGGTTTTTCGCATCTGTTATCGTATCACCGATATTACAGTCCCTCGCATTCTTTATTGATGCAGTTAAAAACCCTATTTCACCCGCACTGAGCTCAGCTACATTTCTTTTTTCTGGAGTAAAAATTCCGACCTTTTCGACAGAGTATTTATTTCCATTTGACATCATTTCAATTGTCATACCACTCTTTATTGAGCCATTTTTTACACGGACGAGTATCACAACACCAAGGTAAATGTCGTACCAGCTATCAATCAGTAGAGCTTGAAGCCGTTCACTTACATTACCTTCTGGTGGTGGTATGTATTTCACAATGCTCTCAAGCAAATCCGCAATTCCTATGCCTGATTTAGCAGAGACCTCAACAGCATTTTCTGTGCTTATACCAATCACGTCTCTTATTTGCGCTCTTACCCTTTCTGGTTCAGCCGAATCCAAATCAATTTTGTTAATCACCGGTATAATTGCGTGATCATTGTCTATTGCCTTGTAAACATTTGCGAGGGTTTGTGCTTCCAGACCTTGAGTTGCATCCACAATTAGTAAAGAACCCTCACATGCTGCAAGAGATCTACTCACTTCATATGAAAAATCCACATGACCTGGTGTATCAATCAAGTTGAGCACATAATCTTCAGCATCCTTGGCGGTATACTTGAGCATTACCGTCTGAGATTTGATTGTGATACCTCGTTCTCGCTCTATTTTCATTGAGTCAAGCAGTTGCTCCTTCATTTTTCTCGGATCTACGGCTTTGCACTCCTCCATTAATCTATCAGCAAGTGTTGACTTACCATGATCTATGTGAGCAATGATTGCAAAGTTCCTAATGTTTTTCATGAATCTTTCTCAGTACGGATATTCGGGGCAACTATACCAGAAGAGACAAGACATACAGCGCCTTACCCCATCCATAAGCCGCGCACATTCGAAATAGTCAGGTTTCTAAAAGCGCCACAGCAACCCTAAATCACCAGGAGTATAACATTAGAGTAGCTAAAAGTACCCACCTAACTAAGCTTTATCTTGTAGCTGCACTTTCTATCATAGTGATGGCGTTATTCAAGCCATATAGCGCAAAAAATGACCCTATTCTTGGTCCCTCGTTCTGACCAAGCAATATCTGGTACAATACCCGAAACCATCCTTTTATGTCTGAAGAATACCCTTCTTCCTTGCCAACAAGGTATACAACACGTTGTATGTCATCCGCTATTGCATCGGAAGGGATTTTCCTTAGT
Organism: Neorickettsia risticii str. Illinois; assembly: GCF_000022525.1. Classification (NCBI taxonomy): domain Bacteria; kingdom Pseudomonadati; phylum Pseudomonadota; class Alphaproteobacteria; order Rickettsiales; family Anaplasmataceae; genus Neorickettsia; species Neorickettsia risticii. The sequence goes on from NC_013009.1 coordinate 706,697, forward strand.
TCTCGAGATAGAGCTAGCAATGCCTTGGCTTCACTCTCATTTGGTACCCTATAAACCTTATTCAAAGCTACGAAGTCTCTATAATACGCAATTGCATGATCGACCAACCTTCCCAGTAAGGGATCATTTTCAGGGGTCGCAGTTGGACTATAACGTTGTATAAAACCCCAAAGTACACTCGAATTCTCTGGATTACATGCAGAAGCAAGATTCAAAAGCAACGAATAACTAATTCCTTTTGTTATGTTTCGGTCCTTTGCATCAATGAAGCTGAGTGGATTTGTCAGATCACCCTCCTCGAAAGACTCAGAAAAACGCAGGTAATCGTCAACACTTCGTGGAATAACATCAAAATACAGACGCTTCGCCCTCTTAGGATTCTGAAACATAAAAAACGCTAGACTCTCCCAAGGAGCATATTTAAGCCATTCCTCTATCGTCAAACCATTACCTTTGGACTTCGAGATTTTTTTGCCTTCTTCATCGAGAAAGAGTTCATAAACAGAAAGTTCTGGGGGTTCAGCACCTAGTATGCGCGCGACTCTTGCTGACAAAACCGCAGAAGGAGTTAAGTCTTTTCCATGAAACTCAAAATCCACGCCAAGTGCTGCCCAACGCATCCCCCAATCGACCTTCCACTGTAACTTGCAGTTACCTCCAATCACAGGAGATTCAAATAATTTTCCGCACTCCGGATCTTTATAGACAATGACATCTTCTTTAAGTTCGACAACTTCCGCTTGAAGTACCTTACCATCTCTGACCGGAAGAAAGGGACTATATGTCTGTTGTCTTTCATCACCAAGGGTTGGCTTTATTAAGTCCAGAAGGTCTTGGTTATGTCTTAATGCAAGGAGTAATTGTTCATCGAACAACCCAGATTTGTAGCACTCTGTTGAACTTTTAAATTCGTATTCAAAGCCGAAAAGATCTAAAAAAGACATCAGCCTTGCATTCATATGCGCACCATAACTCTCATGCGTACCAAAGGGATCTGGAATTGAGGTTAATGCGTATCCAAGGTATTTCTTCACTTCATGAGGGTTGGGCACATTATCAGGTACCTTTCTCAGTCCATCCATATCATCAGAGAAACAGATAAGTTTCATTTTTACATCAGGGGAAAGATATTGCAGCGCTTTCATAACCATTATGGTTCGCACCACTTCTCCGAATGTCCCTATATGAGGTAAACCTGAAGGACCATATCCCGTTTCGAAAAGTATTATCTTGCCATTTTTTATCCTAGGTAGTAGTTTCTTCGCCTCTTCTATTGGCCAGGCAGTTTGTGTTTCCATTTCCAATTGGTAAGGAGCTCTCGGGCTGAAGCATTAATGTTAGCACAAAAAACGGGTGTCGCATCTAGTGGGAACATTTTTCCAAATCAATTGGAATCTTACTTGAAGTGATATATTTGCAAAATAGTATTAAGAAAAAAATATTTTTTAAATTTATTTACTTTCATTAAGCTCTGTGCTACAATGGGCGGCATTGGTTATCTATACATTTTTTATGAGGCATACATCTAATAAGACCTGCATCACTCACGCTCGTTGCTGGTCTAAAATTTCTTTATGGGCTTTTTTAATGCCTACAAGTATGCGCAGCGTGCCATGTCTTTATAATGCTCGATCTGATATGTCAGAGACGGCTAACAGCATAAGACATAATTCCACCAAGGATTTCATAAATAGCTTAACAAATCAACTTTACCAGGAGGAACTGATACCATGTTAAATGCTCGCATGATATTGTCTCGAATGCGCGAGGCAAGAAGAACTATACTTACATCTCCGGGACTCGACCCATCTCAAAAAATACAACAATTTAGAACTGTACTGTTTCAACAACTGAGCACTGCGCCTGAAGCAATAACAGGAAGAGTATCTCCAGCAGTGGAAGCAGTTGACCAAGCAATCCAGAGTAATGGAGCATCTGGTGCACACTCTTTGGCGTCTTCCTTCCTCAGTAGTGGTGAAGTTAGCCGTAGAGCAGCACGTGCTGTATGTGCGGATATAAATTACGCATCGCTGAAAATCCCGTTGTCCAAGGAAGCTGCATCAACTAGCGCATCCAGCTGCATTCTGAGAATGTACTGCACTTTCATAAAGGAGGCTGTTGAAGGAGGTACACAGTCTGGACAGACTCCCAGCACAACACTGACCTCGTCAGCATCTGAAAGTGCCCAAGGAAGATGCATCCAACAATAACTTTAGCATAGGCCTAATTGCCGAGCTGCCATTTGCACTGTTACATCGGAAGTGGCAGCCGGCACTGATGTTCACCTAAGTGGCTATTCAAATGCATCTGAGTTCATAAGAATCTGACAGAGCTACCGTTTGCTTTGTTATAGAAAACCATGGCAGTCAGTACTACCATTCAGCCGCATTATCACTCAACTACACCTCTGCCCACACACATTGCAATACGGATCCCGCATGATAATTGCACTTCTGAAACGATTATTAAGAATGTCACAGAAAATAAGTTTACCTGCCTTTTCTGGATTAATATGCAAAATCTCCTGAATTACTTTCATTGCTTGAATGCTTCCTATTGTACTGACTGCAGCACCAATCACTCCACCGTCCTCACATGAACCTTTAAAACAGGCTTCCGGCTCTCCTGGACAGAAACATCTGTAACAGGGTGAGTCATCAGAGACAAAAGGCTTGAGCACAATAACGTACCCGGAATATCCTGTAACACCAGCAGAAATCAAAGCTTTTCTTTTAAGAAAGCACAACTCATTAAGATAGAATCTAGTCTTAAAATCGTCCGTACAATCAAGCACTACTTCACACCCTTCGATCACTTCCGAGCAGTCTTGTATTCGCATTGGATAGCAGAAGATCTTACAATCCGGATTAAATGCATTGAGCCTCCTTTTAGCTGCATATACTTTGAGCTGTTGCACTGAAGAATTCTCAAAGAGGAACTGTCTATTCAGATCAGACTCAGAGACCCTATCGAAATCCACAATAACAATTTCACCCAACCCAGCAGCAGCAAGATTATACAACACTGAACACCCAAGCCCTCCTGAACCAATGACTGCAACCTTCGCATCAAGAAGTGCGTACTGACCCTCTTTCCCAAAAAGACCAAAGTGTCGTAAGTACCTACGATTCACGGAACAGACACCTATCAGAGTGCACCATTCTCTCACTGCAAACACCAGGAAATCAATTGCTTCTCCCGCTGATGCAAGAAACAACCGCGGAACAGAGCACTTGTTCAAGTAGTGCACTGACTTCATGCAACACTCAAACATTTGAAAAGATCTGAATAATCTTCAAAACGATCGGTAACCTGTTATCATACCTAGAAGTTGGGATTCTAATCAGGTGAACACTGACGTTATCATAATAGGAGCTGGTCCTGTCGGGATATTTACAGCTTTTCAGGCTGGTATGTTAGGTATGCGGGTGCACGTAGTTGATTCACTACCTTCCATCGGTGGACAGTGTACGGCACTTTACCCAGAGAAATTCATATACGATATACCTGGGTATAAACAGATCACTGCTGCCGCGCTTATTTCGAACCTAGCCGACCAGGCTGAGAGATTTAATCCAACATACCATACTGGCCAGTTTGCCACGCATATGACTAGGTTAGACACATCCTTTGCAGTAAAAACGAGCAAGGAAATTGAGATTACCGCTAAAGCAGTCATTATAGCGGCAGGAGCAGGCGCATTTGATTACAATAGGATTCCAATAGAATCGAGTCATGTTTATGAGGGAAAATCTCTCTTCTATAGCGTGAAGGATCCAAGTATTTTCGCTAACAAGGCTGTTGTTATAGCCGGTGGTGGAGATTCTGCTGCGGATTGGTGTTTGATCCTATCTAATATAGCTAGAAAGGTGTACTTGATCCACAGACGTTCGAAGTTTAGATGTTCGGATAGTACGTTTAGGGATCTAAAGTCCCTAGAAGAAACGAAGAAACTTAAGATACTCACTCCATATCAAATTACTGGTTTAAGGGGAAGCAGAAGCCAAATTTCCCACGTCGAGCTTGGTGGGCTTACTGGTGAATCAGTCACCTTAGAGGCTGATTATCTACTAGCTTTTTTTGGCCTCAAGCCATCGTTACGACATCTCGAGGACTGGGGCCTAGACATCACTCACCATTGCATTAATGTCGATCCGCTTACCTGCAGTACCAACATTAAGGGTGTGTACGCGGTCGGAGATGTGGCACATTACGACTCAAAATTAAAACTCATCCTTTCTGGATTTTCCGAAGCGGCAACTGCGTGCCATCACATCCGCGAAAAAATTATAGGCGAAGATGTGTACAATTTTCGCTACTCAACAAACATGAACGAAGTCTTCAAATGAGGAATATGCAAGCTCTATCTTGGTGCTAGAACGTGTCTTCTAACTGTTCTACCAAACTAGTGTCAAATTAGAAGAGTTAGAAACTGATAGTCCATTTGAGAAGCAAACCTCGCTGTGTGATACCAGTGTTAATATTTGAAAACCTCTATTAGCACCCTAACAGATGCAACTCATCCAGAACAACCTTCAACAAACCAATTCCCTCAATGCTGAGAGGAGTTTTTCCCGTGTAACCGTTATCTGCTGACCAGTCTCCATTATTTTCACAACTAGCTCCCTTTTTGAGAGTTCTTCCTCACCAAGAATGACCGTAACTGTGCTTCTTTCAGCACGTTTCATTCTTGACCTAACACTGAGTCCATAGCACATATCGGCGCATAATCCTTCACTTCGCAGGTAGAACAGTAGTTTTAGCGCCTCTCTTTCTGCAATTTCCCCGATGGGAACAATCGAGACGATTTTATCACTCACAGGTTTCCAAGCCGGCATTACATCAATTAAGCGCTCAATTCCTGCAGCAAACCCAATTGATTGTACTTTTTTTCCGCCCAAATTCTCTGAAAGTTGCTCATATGCTCCACCTCCCAAGAGGGCATCCTGTGCACCGAGATCAGGACTAGTAAATTCGAAAATTAAACCAGAATAATAATCTAATCCTCTGACCAGTCTATGATCTACAGAAAACTCAATATCAAGGAGTTTAAGTGTATCACAAATTGATTCGAACTCCTTTAGAGCATCATCAGTATGGTAATCCAGAATTTTTGGTGCGCCCACAACAATTTCCTCCTCAGATGGGTCCTTAGAGTCTAATATTCTCAACGGATTCTTTTCCAATCTGAGTAAACTATCGGCCGAAAGGTAGTCTTTGTACTGTCGAAAATAGTCGATGAGTGCAAGCTTGTACTCCTCACGAGTTCTAGAACAACCAAGTGAATTAACACGTATTTCACACCTTATTCCAATTTCTCTAAGGAACGACTTTGCCAAAACTACAGCTTCAACAACCCAAAGATAATGCTTTGATCCGATCCATTCAAAATTCACCTGATGAAATTGCCTATATCTCCCTTTTTGTGGTCTTTCATATCTGAATAGCGGACCAAAAGAAAATAACCGAACAGGTGATTGAATATGCTGAAAATTCTCCACAAACGCCCTGGTTACAGCAGCTGTAAATTCTGGTCTTAGGCAAATATTGTGATCACTTTTGTCCCGAAACGAATAGATCTCTTTATTTACTACGTCTGACGTTTCACCGAGATTCCTAATAAAAAGCTCTGTATGCTCAATTATCGGGGTCTCAAGCTCGGTAAACAAATACCGAATCGAAAGATCCTTAGCTACCTGCTCAATGAAACGCATCTTGTCTAACTGCTCACCAAACAGATCCCTGGTCCCTTTGACATTATTGATTTTTATACTCATCTTCTGTCCATAGTTTCATAGATAACGCATGCAAGCCAAGTTTGAAGTGCTCATCAAGTATTTTGAAAATCATTCTGTGTCTAGAAATTTTTGATAGACCCGTAAAAGAAGGTGATACAACAATTACCTCGAAGTGAGAATCTTGAGAGTGATTAACATGTCCTATGTGATCCTCTGAAACATTTTTCACTTCACAGAAAATAACATTCAGGAAATTGCATATAGAATTTTTAATTTGCTCAGATCTCGCACTCTCATCAATGGACATAGTTTTAAAATAACCCGCCTTGGATACAACGTCAGAAACCCTTACTACTAGATGAAGTTCATTGTAATGTGATTTTGTAGAGCTAGTGTAATACTTTTGAATAAAAATATAGAGAACCTAAAGTCAAAAACCCGACAAGAACTAAAGGAATCGCCGCTGAAAGATTATTACCTGTCGTTGCAATAAGAAACATTGTAAAAGCTGGTGCCATTCCTCCAAACAGCGCACTTGAGATATTTCGGGAGATTGCCAGTCCTGTATAAGAAATCTCGGCGGGAAATATTTCATACACAGCGGTGCTCACGGGCCCCAATGAGAACCCCGTTATCACTACAAACAAGATTTTTGCAATAATAATATTCCCCAACCCCCCGCTTTCTATGAGAAAAAAGATCGGATACGCAGACACAATCGCAAGTATTGCAGCCAATGAGAGTATTAATTTTCTACCGAAAAAATCAGATAGTAGCGCCGAAAACAATGTCAACACACCCAGCAAGAGCAAGAACAGTAGATGTACTAATCCAGCAGTTGTACCAGAAAATCCAACTTTATTCGCAAAATAAACATCCAAGAAAACAAGAAAAAGGTACAGACTTGTTTCTTCCAAACTGTCTATGCCAATTGAAACAAAAAATGCCTTCTTATATTCGCTAAAGAGGGTCGCTACGGGTAAAATATCAGCTCTCTTGGCATTTTCAAAGACTGGCGTTTCACCAAGTGTATTTCTAAAAACTGCACCCAAGACACCGACACATGTTCCTATAACAAAAGGTACTCTCCAACCCCAACTTAAAAACGCTTCTTCAGGAATCATGTTTCTACATATCAGAACCACGACACTGCTCATTGCAGCACCTATCACTGCACTGAGCACCTCAAAACTGCCAAAGAATCCCCTATACTTGGGAGGACTGCATTCTATCAAGAAGAGTACATTTCCAACTTCTCCGCCCAGAGCAAATCCTTGAATTAATCTAATCAAAATAAGCAGAACAATCGCCGACGTACCAATACTGTGATACGTCGGTAAAACAGCTATCAGCCCCACAGGTAAGAACATCATCATCAGAGATAGCAGAACCCCAATTTTTCTACCGTATTTGTCTCCTATGTGCCCAAAAAAAACCGCCCCTATTGGCCTCATAAAGAAACCAACAGCAAATGTTCCAAAAGATGAGAGGAGTTGTGCTACTTGGTTAATTTCAGGGAAGAATAAGATGTTAATGATACCTATAAGGTGACCATAAAGTGCATAGTCATACCACACGAGACTATTACACAGAAGGGTTACGGTAATTTGTTTAACAAACCCAGACTTCTCGGACACGGCACGCTACCACAGTAGATCGGATAAACAAGCTAAAATCTAGACTTTCCAGATATAGCATATTACTAGAGCAAGCCCGAACAAAGGATAAAAACCCGAATGAGAAAACACTCTCTTCTCAGGCCAGGCTCTGGACTCCAAAAATCCATGGACTAGAAAGTAGCTTAAAACGCTTTACATGTCCATTATTAATGTAGATATAAAGCGTTAGTCGCTCCTCTCCAGACATGAACCATGCTGTCACTATTCAGTGTGGATTCGAATTGACTAGAGCATAGGTATTCTGGTATCAGTAGATGAGGCTCCGTTCCTGTATAAATGCCACATTCATCAAGGATCCTCCGCACAGTTTGTAGGAGTAAAACACTTTGGCTGATAATAGCTCTTGTCATAGTACGCAGTCTGTTTTACGAGCCGTTCATCATACCCTCGGGCTCGATGAAGAAGACTCTTCTGGCCGGAGACTACATAGTGGCTTCTAAGTATGCCTATGGATATAGTAAGTATTCCTTCCCTTTTTCTCCATCTTTTATAAAGGGAAAGCCAAGAATTCTCTATGAGCCCCCAAAACGCGGAGATGTTGTCGTCTTCAGAAACCCACACAAGGACAACACAAATTACATCAAAAGAGTTATTGGGCTACCGGGAGATAGGATCCAACTAATTGGGAGCAGAGTCTATGTGAATCACAAACCTATAAAAAGAGTTGAAGCCGGAATTTTTATGGACTCTAGTACACCAGAAGTACAAAGTTTCACAGAAATCCTTGATAGCGGGCTTGCATACCCAGTACTACAGAAAACAACTGATGGACCAGCAAACAACACCGGTGTATACTACGTGCCACAAGGACATTTTTTCGTTCTTGGTGATAATAGAGATAATTCCACGGATAGCAGATTCCTCGCAGCTGTAGGCTTCATTCCAGCAGAATATTTAGTTGGCAGAGCAGAGCGCATTCTTCTTTCGTTCCGTATAGCGGAGAACAGCTTTATACCGATAAAACTACGCTTGGAAAGAACATGGAAATCGCTTCGTCCAGAGGAGCTGGCTCAAAAGAAAAGATAAAACTACCCAAGAAAGCATAACCGGATCGAATAGTAAGTTTTGGAACCCTCCCTTACCTTTCCTATACTGGAAGCGGAAACATTACGTCACATATTAAGCCAGAACTGAGCATTTTAACACAAAAAATTACGCTATAATCTGCCCCGACAGCATTTCCGCGTCACTGCAACCCGTTATCTTGACACGTATGATACCAGTGTCATCACTTACAGCACGATCTAGCTTCACTAGACAAAAATTTTCACTCCTTCCAACATCATCTCTCTCAAGTACAAGGTTGTGTATCCTACCGACTTGCACGGTATTGAATATTTGCAAATTCTCTTTTCCCAATTCTATAAGCTTTCTTGCACGTCTTTTTTTTACTACTCCCTCTACTTGAGGCATTAAAGCAGCCTTTGTTCCTTTTTTAGGCGAAAAAGGAAAAACGTGTAGGTATGGAATAGCAAGCCTTTTGATTAATTCGTAACTATTGTGGAACATTTCTTCACTCTCTGTTGGAAACCCCACGATTATATCAGCGCCAAAACCTGTTTCCGGGCGAACAGCTAAAATCTTTGAATGAAATTCAACAACCTGTTCAGGAGTGTGCCTCCTTTTCATCCTCTTCAGGATAATGGAATCGCCTGACTGTATGCTTAAGTGCAAGTGCGGCATTAGACGAGCTTCCGTAGCAAATAACTCGATGAAATCATCACTAAGCTCAGAGACATCAACTGAAGATAAACGCAATCTCTTTAGCTCTGGAACATCATTGAGTATCTTTTTTAGCAAATAAACTAACGCCGGTTTCCCAAAAAGATCTTTTCCATAATCAGTAATATCAACCCCGGTAAGCACGACCTCATTTATACCAAAAGCGACCATTTTACGCACTTCCGAAACAATTTTTATAGCATCTGAAGAGCGATTCTTACCCCTGGCAAGGGTGATTGCGCAAAAGGTGCAATCATGATCGCATCCATTTTGAATCTCAAGAAAAGCCCGTTTACGCACAGTGGAAACCACAGGCATCATTGTGCCAGAAAAAGCAGTCTCAGGTGCATGAGTTATATCTGCAACTGCTATCTTTTGCTCAGAAGTGTAACTTTCAACCTTCAGTTTCTCAATATTTCCAAGGACTTTAAAAACCCCAGGCATATGAGAATACGCATGAGGATCAAGTTGGGGACCACAACCCACAACTATGATTTTTTTTTCTGGTTCTTCTTTGTGACATTTTCTTATCTTCTGCTTTACCTTGCGTACAGCTTCATTCGTGACAGCACAGGTATTAATGATGATACACTCTCTACTATCTCGTATACCTACGAGATTTTTAATAAGGTCACTCTCATAAAAATTCAGACGACACCCAAAAGTGATAACTTTCACCATGAATTTATCGGAAAAGCCAGGCAAGTTAAAAGTTACCACCTTTCATTATGACAAAGGATACCCTTGCAAAATTTCATCCTATACAAAATCCTGTTTTCGCAGGAATGCTCAACTTTGACAAGATTAATCAAATTTATCCACAGTCTTGCATTGTCAAAAATTCAACCAAAACTATAATAACTGTTACAAATAGAAGGCCAGGGCAACACCTGGAAGCTTCATAGCCTGAACTATTTATTTACTCTTTGCTACTACTTTTATTTCAACGGAGCAATGAAAAAACACAGATTATTGGCAGTGTTGGATAAAGTAATTATATACGTTTCCGAAGAGAGTATTACGCTATTCGAGACAACCAGTGAAGATGGCAATATCATCTCGTGCAAAAGCGTAGACCTACAAAAAATCGCGGAGATAGTAAACTTCAGTGACGCTACTTGTTACATCATATACTGTCCTTCAAAACCTGGTCAGAGATTTTTTACAAGGGATTTTCCTTTTATATCGTACATCAACATAAACTCCTTATTGAAAAGAACAATACTCGAAGAAGAGTGCGGACACTACGATTTATGTGAATACTTTCCCAGTAGTAAAACCGCAAACAGGTTATTTTACTCATTTGTATGTTCAAACGTAGGTCCAGAAATTGAACTATTTATTAATAGCGCGGGTAAAAAGTGCAAGGGAATCTTTTTCCCCTTTCTGGAAATGGGAGAGATTTCAAAAAACATATTTGGCCCCTTTAACAGGTTACAAAGAGAGAATGTAGTTCTCGTCTACAGCCCTACACGTACCTTGACTGTCATCCGACTCACCAAAGAGCATATCCCACTAGAAATAATAAACATAAAACTAGAACAAAATACCCCAACAAGAATTGGCGGGGAGATATTGCAGAAAATTGAAGATCTTTCTCTCAGGAAAAGCAGCAACATTGCTGTCATAGCGACTAAAACGATAAATCAAATCATAAAAAGCGAAGAAAAACTTGCTGACATGTTTTTACTTACGCCATACGAAGCAGCTATACTACTCAAAGTTGAAAAATTCTTTAGAGAAGATGAGGAAAGAAGTGAGCTACTTTTTGCTACAAACATACTTTTGGGAAAAACAAAATACAGAACATTACCAAGGAAACATGCACTCATGGAAAGACAACGTTCTAAGGAAAAGGGCCTTTCTGTGGGGAGTCTTTTCATGTTTCTGTTAGTAGCCTTAATAGTCTTTTTCGGTGAGATAAAATTACATAACTATGCAAACAAAAACAACACAATCTCTAAAGAGATACTCCACCTGGAAAAAGTAATAGGAAAATTAAGACTGGATCTCGATAATTACGATGCACGGTCTAAAGAAAAAATAAAACTCTACAAAGTTTTCCAAAGCCCAAACAAATCTCCCGTAGACTACTTAAGAAAACTAGAAAATCAAGTTTCGCTAAAGAAAGTACGCATCGAATACGACGAAGAGAACATAGATCCTGAGAAGCGAATCACCCTATACGTTGAAGGAAACGCATATGTGGAAATAGCCGCAATAACAGAGGAGTTAAAGAAATACTATACGAATCATTGCTTAACTTTAAATGGTAAGGTGGTAGCACCGCAGTAGGGGAGAAACGCACTGTGTCCAGATGTTGTCTAAAGTATGGTTTACTTTTATTCTCGTTCCTTCTTTTATGTGGAGCTGCACTGTACTACAACACGCGTATTTTGGAAGTCACTCATCAGCTAAGACTGAATAAGTGGGAAACCATTAAGCAACAGTCCGACATCGAAAGGACGAAAGCTGAAATCAGAAAATTAATAACAGAGGACTCTCTTGCAACACAGATTATCTTCGCAAATAAAATAGAGAATCTAAACCTCTTATTTGAACTTATCAGGGATGACTATGAACTTGAAAATTATAATTTCCTTGTGAAAAACTCCATCAGGGTAGATACCGTCAAGCAATCCTCATTCTATGACGTTATCTTAACTGATGTAACGCTCTCCTTCACAGCAGATTCTAGGATGAGACTCTATATGTTTCTGGATGAGGTGATCAGCAAGATACCAGGTCATGTGCACATTAAATCAGTAGCCTTTACGATGATAGAAAACGTGTTGTATGTGGTCTTAGACCTTGGGATTTATACACTTAGCGTAAAGAATCTTTAATCTATGAAGATTGACAATTTTAAAAAAGCAACATAGCAAGTAAAAATGCTATAATAAGGATTACAGAGAACGGTCGTTTGATACCTTGTTCGGAGCTGCTACCTCCGATCTTGCTGTTCCTATTAACTAAGAAGATGAATTTCTTTGCTTACAGATAATGCTACCAACATACGAATTCAAAAACCAGTTTGCATTTTCACTTGGAGATTCCACAAACAAAATAGCAGAAGAAGTTCTTGGAAGGTGTTTCGGGAGAGTAGATCCGCTACATATACGCGTAAAAACGCAAAATGTAGGCGTGATCTCAGTAGACATCTTGGCTCCTGATAGGAGTACTCTCATCAAAACCCAGATTATTTTAGAGGTAGGAGCTAAAACTGTCTTGCGTGATATAGAAGGACAGTTCTTTGGGCTCTTGCATAACACAACAACCTTGATTGCTCCTTCAGACGCATTGTCTGCATGGATTCTATCCAGGATTGCTTCACAGGAAGATGAACACACACCCGGAATAAAAAATCGCTATGAGATAGCAACAAAAAATCTTAAAGGACTCAAAAAAAAATCACAGATTTTTGGAATTTTAGGAATTGTTTTTTGCGTGTACCTTATCATTGCAGCAACTTTATCAACAGCTGCCGCTCTAACTGATAATTCTTCACTAAATAGATATGGATTGCCAACTTTTGTTGCACTCACAGCTGTGTTTGCTGCTCTAGCAATTGCCTTTGCGGTTGCAACATTTTGCATGAAAAAGGAGATAAAAAAAGCAGACATCGTTTTTAGTTGCGTACACAACGAATTACTTGCACTCCATGACGTATCAATAGAAGAATTGGCACAATTGTGTAATCAGTATCTACAAGAACAAGGGATGGCAATAGAGCTAGTCAAACCGATCACGGAACACGAAAACCCTCCAGAAGTAACAAGCGCCTTACCTCAACAAAATGAAGCAGAATTTTGCAGATTCTCTTAGAGCAATATATAAGAACTACCCAGTTTCAAACCTGCAAAAACACATCTTGTGTTTCATAGAGCACTCTGATTCAACCCTTTCACAAGAATTAAGACATAATTCAGCCAGACAACGTATAAATTTTGGATGCGCGGAAAGAGTGGGAACTCTAAAGTATCCCGCCCTAGCTAGTGATGCATATTCGATATCTAGCTCTACACGTGTCTCTGAATGCTCGGAAACGAATGCTATTGGTACAACCACTATAGGTCGTCCTGAGTGAGACTTTATAGTGCCCGCTGCGTCAGGAGAAAGCCACTTTGCTTTACCGACTTTACTCTGATAGCATAATTCCCAATCCAAGTCTTCTATTTTTAAGGCTGCAACTATCCTATTTACAGACTCTTCTACTTGGAATTTATACGGATCACCAGCCTCGATAACACTCAACGGCAGGCCATGTGCTGAGAATAAAATAATGGGTTTCCCAAAAGCACACGCCTCGGTATAGACTGGTAAAATGGTTTCCACATGTGCCTCTATAAAGAGCTGTTCATCATAGTAACAACACACGACTCGCGTCGGAATGCGCAATACCTTAAAACACTGTTCTATTGATGACAAAGAAGTAGTGGTGGAAAATTGAGGATAGAGTGGCAGAAGAATAGCCTTTTTAAATTCTCCTCCATTGATTCTGGCTGCGCTTTGATGAATAAAGGGATGCCAATGCCGCATAGCAACGAAGACCTCATACTTCGGACCAAGTAAATCCCCAAGAAGCTTCGCTTGCATATTTGTTTCGGGTAATATTGACGACTTACCTCCCATCTGGCTATATATCTTGCGAGCCTCCTGTGATCTCTTGCAAGAAATCCACCAAGCGAGACAATACCTGAACGGATTGGGTAAATTAATGATTCTACGATCACAAAAGAGATTAAACAAAAAGGGCTGCACAGCCTCAAGGGAGTCGGGACCCCCAAGATTAAGCAAAACAACAGCTACCCTACTCACACCAACATCCTAAATCGAACAGGATACAACGCCAAGAACCAGCCCCTGACATGGTATACACCAGCGCCACGTAAAAACAAGCAGAAATAAGAGAGGGTAGCTTAACAGAAACCAATACCAGAAAAGGCAACTAAACCAATGTAACCCCTGCTCCAGCACCTTCCGCTCCCGCGTTCTCCAACCGACCTTCGGGACCACCCCCTGAACGATGCCCCTCACCAGGCATGCCCATGACTCTTCGCACAGCAGCATGAAAAGCTCCGCCAATCCTCTGTTGTGCAGTCTCTGGTAAAACGCAGGTAACTGGCTCCATAATCTGATAAACACCATAAAGCATCTGGCGCACAACATCCCGAGAACCAGCAAAAGGATGTGCGCGTCCCTCACGAGTGCATAAAGCAGCACAATCCAAGACAGCAACAAGAGGCAATTCAAGAAGGTTTAGTGCAAGCATCACCATCCAAAGCGGCGCAGCAGCAAGTGCACCAACACAGTGCCAGGCTTTTTCCCCAGGAGTAACGATCGGATAACCATCATCGGCCGGCTCAGGAACATGCCTATCGAACGCAAAATATCCGGACAGACTTTTACCAGGAAAAAGCACACTCAAACTATTCCTAATCCCTGAGCAGGAAGGGACATCAAAGTGCATGCCATAACCACCCGCCCTGTCAAAGGATTTATCATAGTCATAGTCATCACAACAGTCTCTGCGCGCTTCAAATACCCTAAGCAAGGTACAGATTAGCATCATGAGCACCACGCAAATCGCCAGTGAGACCGCTGCCCTCACCCACGGATCAGGAATGACTCTTTTAAAGGCAATACGTTCTAGCAGGACACACAAAACACCCATGCACAACAACACTTCCAACGTTGGGATGATATTGTTATACATTGCATAGAGCCCCCCATATCTTTTTTCAGGCCCTGATCCACCCCCCGGCACGGTAGATCTGATAACAGCACCATTAGTCGCAACGATAGCACCGATAAGGAAATGAGTTGCTCCTTTGAAGCCACACAAAATGGATTTCTGCAGCATTCTTATACTTACTCTTCTCATAGGACAAACGGAAAAAATAGAAAAACCACCCAACTAAAAAGACAACCAACGGATCTCTCCCACGAAATGGGGGACAGCCAGCACATCATACAATGACCCAGGATTAAGCCATTTTCTTTATATGCCCGGAAAGTCTACTAACAATTCGAGCAGCTCTGTTCTTATGTAGAACACCCTTCGTAACACCTCTGTGAATCTCCGGCTGGGCAATACGCAAAGCCTCAGCGGCAGCCGACTTAGGCCCAACAGCGATCGCATTTTTTACCTTCCTTACGAAGGTCCTTATGCGGCTCATACGCATTTTGTTGACCAAAGTTCTTCGCTTGATCTTGCGAACCATCTTCTTCGCGCTAGCAGTGTTTGCCATTCCTCTACACCATTTTATTGCTCACTCTAATGCCGACGAGACAACCAATTGATATCAACCGCACGCCTGCAGTTGCCATAATACAACACCCACAATGGTATTTCAATAATCTTGTTTCCGATATAACAGTCAGCAGTCATACAACTTTTACTTTTGTAAAAACCCTTCTAGAATCAGCAAGTATTATGTTATGACTGGTCTTGTTATATCCACCAGCAGTTTTTTCTACATAAGAATGGTCAGAAACGCAAAAACCCACTTTTTTCACTGATGGACAAATCAGTTGAGCGACTTCTGAGAAAAGACCTATAACACGGACAAGATCGAGTGGAAAAATTAATGACGCTTCACCGTATGATTACAAATACGTGAACTCGTGTGTGCAAATATTCAACTATGGATCGTGTAGAAAATCGAATACTGTGTTACATGTACCGAAATGGATGCAGCAAACTATAAAAAGTGAAACCAAAAATCATATGTGCAGTTGATAACCCTGATTTTGGATATTCGTACTCACTAGTAAGCAGCATATTGGAATACGTGCATGTCATAAAACTTGGGTTAGAGTTCTTTTCCTCGTGCGGTATTGCAGGTATCGAGAAAATCGCTGCTCTTGGACTACCAATTTTTCTGGATCTCAAACTGCACGACATTCCCAATACAGTTGTTAGAACTATTAGCGTTATCAAGCAGATGGAATGTGTTGACTTCCTTACTGTCCATATCACTGGTGGTATGGAAATGCTTACAGCTGCTAAAGAAGCCCTTCAAGATACTGGAATACTCTTAATTGGGGTCTCTGTTTTGACAAGCCTTGAACAAAAGGATCTGAAAAATAATGGCATTGAAATTCCTCTACCAGAATACGTAAAAAAACTGTCTGTATTTGCAAAAAAATGCGGTCTAGACGGTGTCGTATGCTCAAACCAAGAAGCCCCCCTAGTGCGGGATGCTTGTGGAGAGGAATTCATAATTGTCACACCAGGAGTTGCAAGTGAACACTCTGATGATCAAAAAAGGGTTTCTCAAATTTCAGCACTAAAAAACAGCGTTTCCGATTACATAGTCATTGGGAGGGCTATAACACGTGCATCAGATCCGGTAAAAGCAACCAGGGAAATAATTTCTTCACTCACAAGTGAATAGGCTGCCACGATATTTCAATGTGCACCGATCAGAAGCACCAGAACTATTTCTCGTTAGTGCTCCTATATTTTCGTACAACATTGCACAGTTGCACAATCAGTGAGAAAGCAAATGCGAAATATAAGTAGGACTTCTTAAACTCAATATGCAATCCTTCCAAGAACAAAAGAACCCCTATAGATACAACGAATACAAGTGCAAGTGTCTTTAATTCTGGAAATCGTTCTATCCATTTTGATACAGAATCTGCCATGACAATCATGAAAATGATCGTTAATGTGAAAGCCAACCCTATAAGAAAGGTATTTTTGGTAATCGCAACTGCCGTAAGAATGGAATCTACTGAAAAAACGAGATCTACAAATGCAACGTAACACACAGTAAGAAAACTGTTTTTTGCTTCATAGTGGATATCTTTCAGTCTGACATACTGCAAAAGCTCCTTTAAACCCTTAAACAGGAGAAACATCCCACCAGCAAGAAAAACTATATCCTGGACTGAAAGTGAGTAGCACAGCGGTTTTTTAAGCGTTAGAACAAACGAGACGCATAGGAGCATCGCCAGACGCAGTAAAAGGGCAAGTCCGAGCCCAATATACCTTATAGTGCGCCCATCACGCATTTTACCCGTGAGAATTGCGATGAACACAATATTATCTATGCCGAGTACTATCTCAAGAAATAGGAGGACTACTAAGATACCCAGCTCAGAAAACACCTTGAAAATCAAACCAGAAATCACGAAAAATCTGCCGCCTACACACCAATGGGTAAAACTACTTAAGCGGCAAATTAGACCACTACACTCTAGCAGATGCTACAAAGCACTATCAAGATACTAAGACTGATATAATATCTAAATTTAAAAGCACCCAATTTCATACTGATTTTTCCACAGATCCGCTTCTTTCTGTTAGATAAATCTGAAAAAATTATTACGTAGCACTACATCTTATTACTCAACACAATGCCTGTATCTAGGAAGAACGGGATTGATAAAACACCAGCGGTCCCAGATACGAATAAAGCGTAATTTGCGTTTACCCCAAAGAAAAGAAGATAAAACATAATGTAGGTATCACAAACTGTAAAACCCTACACACTACTTATCAGGTTGGGAAAAAGCAAAGCACAGATAAGGTTAATATTGTTATATTTATTTTAATAATTTATTATTACACCTTTTAAACTGCCTTATTGACGGTAAATAGATCAATTAGGTATAATACAATTTATCGTTCAGGCACCTTTAGCATGCAAAAATCTCTTCAGCTTTCCCTAGGTGAGTCAACAAAAGCACAATCTGTGACTTCCAAGCTTACTGCCCGCGAAAGATTGGAAGTCCTGTTCGATGATGGGAAATTTGTGGAAATTGATAGCTTAGTCCGCCACAGGTGCACCAATTTTGGACTCGAAAAAAAATCTGTAGATGGGGACGGTGTCATTGCGGCACATGGCCAAATCAATGGGAGAAGTGTCTTTGCGTATTCGCAAGATTTTTCAGTGTTTGGCGGGTCACTCAGTGAAAAGAATGCTGAGAAGATCTGTAAAATCATGGACCTTGCAGCCAAGACTCGTGCCCCTATCATCGGGATAAACGACTCTGGCGGTGCAAGAATACAAGAGGGAGTTGATTCTCTCGGTGGATACGGAGAGATATTCTTGCGCAATGTTCGACTCTCTGGTGTCGTGCCACAAATTTCACTGATTATGGGACCATGTGCTGGTGGTGCTGTGTACTCACCTGCGTTGACCGACTTTATTTTCATGGTTAAAGAGACGAGCTATATGTTCGTTACCGGCCCAAAAGTGGTAAAGACTGTTCTCAAGGAAGATCTTACGCAAAATGAGCTTGGTGGTTCCGAGATACACACGAAAAAATCAGGCGTATGTGACAGAGCATTTGAAAATTCTGTTGAGCTGCTTATTGCAGTGAGAAATTTTCTTGATTTTCTACCGCAAAACAACACCGAAACCCCTCGTCAAAGAGAATGCACTGATCCTGTGCGTAGGCAGATCGAGTGGCTAGATCGTTCTACTCCGGTAGTGTCAAACTTACCGTATGATATGAGCAATATCATAAGGGCAATAGTCGATGATGGCGAGTTCTTTGAGCTCTCGCCTGATTTTGCAAAAAACGTATTGATCGGCTTTGCCCATATTGGCGGGATTCGCATAGGTATTGTTGCAAACCAACCATCTGTTTTGGCAGGCTGCCTTGATATCAATTCTTCCAGGAAAGCAGCGCGCTTTGTTCGTTTCTGTGATGCCTTCAACATCCCGATCCTTACGTTCGTCGATGTACCAGGTTTCTTGCCTGGATCCTCTCAGGAGCAAAATGCCATTATAAAACACGGAGCAAAATTGCTTTACGCATATGCCGAAGCAACGGTCCCAAAAGTGACACTCATTATAAAAAAAGCTTATGGTGGTGCATACATAGTGATGGGATCAAAACATCTTGGTGGAGACGTGAACTTTTCCTGGCCAAATGCAGAAATTGCTGTGATGGGACCAGAAGCAGCTGTAGAAATCGTGTTTAGGCGAGAAATCGATACACCAAACAAAATCACGGAATTAGCATCAGATTATAGAACACAGATTGCAAATCCAAGAGTACCCGCTGCACGTGGATATTTGGACGATATAATAAAACCTTCGGATAGCAGAAGGAAAATAGTAGAAGCCTTCAGAATGCTGGCTGGCAAAACGATGGAAAAACCATGGAAAAAACACGATAATCTTCCACTCTAGCCAGCGCCATGGATCAAACGGACCGATGAGATTACGACAAACAACGACGTCTGTGTGAAACTCGAATTATACTCTGGTTAGTTTTTATGTGGTAGCATTGCGTGGACTCGTCTGTGCTGCTTATGCGTCTGCCTTTCTTATTATTTGCCATTTTAGCTGTAAGTGCGGGATTTGCTACTGCGAATCCTATTATGGAATACTTTTTAACAATGAGTTACGTGGAAGGTGGTATGGAACCTTGTGCATCCGTTGTTGAACGACTTGGTGACTCTAACAAAAGGACGCAGTTTTTGCGTGTGCTTGCACCTACGCTTGCAGCCATACAATCAGTAGGAAAAAATTCCATAGACACTGAACAGATAACTAAAACGCTTGAAAGTGCTGTTCTCTATTGCAACGCTTGTCCATCTGCAACCTTTGGCATGGCTCTTATGAATGCTGCGAGAAATTCTGATTCAACGGGATGGTGCAAGGATCGGCCTGAAAGTAAACTCCCTAGAGGCGCGGGTAATACTGGTACCAGCGCAACCCTACCTTCAAATGCAATTGAGAAGAGAAGTGATACCCAAGTGCACAATTACAATGGTAATAACTCGAACAACAAACAATCTACGCGTTCTAAAGGTAGCCCAGACAGAAGCAATGATGTACAAATCATCGAATAGCACACTAGCCTCACTTCGGAAGCGTTAATGTGGATATCCGCGTTTGTTGACTTGGAAGTAGGTTAAAAGGACTTTTCGCAGTATTCAAATTCTGAAAGCGCTGAAGATTCTCATGATGATATTTTGAAATATAGATTTATAGGTGCTACCATTGCAGTTTGTCCTTTGCATGTGAAAATGCGCCTTTTGATTTTCTTGCTGCTGTGGTTTACGTTTGTGGATTTTGCATACTCTTACAGCCTGGAGGATGCGTTTCACGACACGCTACTCAATAACGATACGGTAAAATCTTTATCCAAACAGCACGATCTCGCATTTCTGAGAAGAAGAATGTCCGTTTCGGAACTCCTTCCAACGGCCTCACTTGGATTACTGCATGATTTTAACAGAGAGTTTTGGGCACCCGTAGGAAGCGCTAAAACAAACCCAGTAATCGGACTGACTGTGACACAGAATATTGGTAATCCCTTTGCACCACTGTCTAAGTTATTCCTAGCAAAGCATGAGTATCTCAATGCGACCTTCCTTTACGCTGATGCTATCCACAATGTTATGTTGCATGTCATGCATGCCTACCTGGAAGCAATCAGAACTGAAGAGATCCTCGCTCTACACAAGGAAACCCTACGCGCACTGGAGATGAATCTAGATGCAGTGCAAAAGTCGTTGAAATTGGGCGAAAGTACAAAGGGAGAGCTAGCATATGCAAAAGCCAAACTCCTGTCGGCACGATCTCAGTTTCTGGAAAGCAAAAGTAAAGCCGAAAGTAGTAGAGCTTCTCTCTGCCACCTAGTTGGAAGAAAAAGTATACAAACAAAGCTCGAAGACCCTATCTTGAAAGTGGAATACCTGCCACGAACTCTACAGGAGTGTGTTATTCTTGCATTTGCAAATAACACTCCTATAAAAGCGGCGAAAAACGCTATAGAATCGGCAAAATTGAAAATAGTGGAAAGTGTGGGAAGGTGGCTTCCTGCAATGAGCCTCGAGACAACATTACGCTATGTACCATCCAAAAAAACCATAGCTGGTGGATTTCAGAACGTCGGTACACACACGACAATAAGTATCAGCCTACCGCTCTTCACAGGAGGCAGAAACACTTTAGCCGTAGCAATGGCGTATGAAGACAAGTCTCTTAAGGAACACGAATATCACGCGAAAAGTAAACTTCTAGAGGAAGAAGTCCAAAATACATGGAATGATTACCACAATGCCTTGCTTTTCGCCTCTGCATTAAAAGAACTTGTGAAAGCAAGTAATATTGCCGCTGATAGTATTAGACAGGAAGCACATCTTAATCTTAAAAGCAATCTAAACGTGATAGATGCTGAATTGGAGTTGCTAAAGGTCAAAACACAGCTCAGACAGGCAGAAGCCGCAAAGGTAGGTGCCTTTTACAAACTTCTTTTTATGATATACGGACACGAGACACTAGACATATTGCTTAGGGAAGACTTGGACGCATCCGCACAACAAAAATCATGACTTACGTAAAAGTAGATCCAGTCTAACTTTATGGAACACACTAGTTTTTAATGTTCTAAGATAACCCGCCTTGATTCCTCATGAGGTCCTTCACTTAACTTCGTGGGGCATATTTGTTCCTGATGTACTCCAAAATAATCCGCTTTGATTCCTCGAGAATGTTCTCGCCAGTAAGCTTTGCTGAAGGCTTTCCGTCAATAAAAACCGCTGCTACCATATTTTCATTATAACCAGGTAAGCTAATACCTACGTCTGCGTGTTTACTCTCGCCTGGACCATTAACAACACAACCCATTACCGCAAGTTTGAAATTCTCAACACCTGGATAAAGCTTCTTCCAATCGACCAGATTATCGTTTATGAAATCACTCAGGTCACTACTAATCTGCTGAAAATAATTTCCATTCGTCCTCCCACAACCAGGACATGAAGTAACCTGAGGGGCAAAGACTCTTAAACCCATTGACTGCAATATCAACTGACACGTTTCCACTTCTATTACTCTTGATTCACCAGGTTTCTGTGTTAAAGAAGCACGTATTGTATCACCAATACCACTATTAAGAAGTACTGAAAGTGCTGCGGTAGTTTTTATTATTCCTGAGGCACCCATGCCTGCTTCCGTCAGTCCCAAGTGTAGTGGATAACGACATTGTTCGGCCAAAGAGGAATAGACCGCTATTAAATCCTGAAAATTGCTTACCTTACACGAAAGTATAATTTTATCCGGTGATAATCCAACCTCCTCAGCGCGCTTCGCACTGGCCAGCGCAGACTGAATCAGTGCACATCTCAGTACTTCATTGTAGGAGCTGGGTTTCTCCTTTTTTGCATTATCATCCATTATCTGACGCAGAACCGATTGATCCAGACTTCCCCAGTTAACACCAATTCTAATGGGGAGATCATGTTTGCAAATCAACTCAATTACCTTGTCAAAATTTGTATCTCTCTTTGAACCAAATCCTATATTACCTGGGTTAATTCTTATCTTACCCAGGGATCTGATCGCTTCAGTCTGTGTTTCAAGTACGCGCTTAATCTCATACTGACCACATCCAACAAGCGGAACTTTTTCAAACCCGGACTTATCTAGATTTTCCCTTATATAAGGAATCGCTGCCGCAGCCTTCTCACTATTTATTGCAATTCTTATTAGCTCAGAGCCAGCCTTAGCCAAAGCCACAGCTTCGCGGGATTCATCTATAGCTATTGCTGACACGTCATCTGGATTTGTTCTGCTACCAGAGGTCATGGACTGCACAACTATTGGGTTCCCACCACCTATCTTAACGCCCGCTACATCAACAACAAGCGACTTCTTATCGAGTTCATACATCACAACCTCAAACGTTACTGATTATAGCCTCACCTCAAAAGCGGGCCGTCCCTTACTGAGTCACACCTAGCAATTGCTTGAACTTTTCACATAGATCCAGGTGAGCAAATAATACCACATCCTGAAAGCGCAACTCTTTTCCACCACTTTCTGCTATCAGCAATCTTATCAGTGACAACAACTCCGGATTAACATCTCCTACTTTTAGGAGTAGCGCATCTCCCCTACAAGAAGCAACGTAACAGGCAGCCAGGCTATCGCAGCCTAACATTCTGCGTCCCACAAGATCTAATCGGTTTTCCATGTAATCAAGAAAGACTACTATTTTAGTGATGTCAAAAGCTACACAGTTTTTTATTTTCAGACGCATCGTTCCTCCAAGATCTTCAAGATAAGCTCCTGAAGACAACTCCGCGTAAAACGTGGTATGAGTCATAGGAAGCTCAACAACAGAAGCAAAGGCCTTGCCATCTTTTTTTATCAGTACAGAAACCGTAAAGTCCGATATACCACGAAAAAAATTTTCCCTTCCATCTATTGGAAAAACAACAAGCTCGTACCTGGATCCAGTAGCAGCGTTATAACTGTCGAGCTCAAACAATAACTTTGATCGTACACGTTCATGCGTCACCTGCACAAACGATGATAAATTTTGATAGCCCTGTAAACGCTGTATCTCATGGAAATCTCTGACGAGCGGGTTACACACCTTGCGAATTACTTCGCCCACCTTCCTCACAATGCTCGAGCGCGTCACCATCCTCAGATTCCACACGGAAACACCGAAATGCTAACACCCCGAAAAAAAATTGCAAGCCATACGAAAGCCCACAACTTCCTCATGGAAAGTTACCCTCACTCCGAATAAATATTTGTCATGAGATTTGCCTGATCAGGAAAAGCAGAAGCACGCGCATAAGCTACACTACTCGATATCCGATCCTTAACTACCTTTTGCACACGGTCTAGCTCGCTGGGCAACACACCCGCCTGCAGAAGCAAGGTTTCCACACTTTTCAAAGGATCCCGCTCCTTAAAGGAAGAAACCTCCTCCTTAGACCTGTAAGAAGCTGGATCAGACATGGAGTGCCCCTTGAATCGATAAGTCTTATATTCTACAAGAACCGGACCGCTTCCGCTTCGCACACGCTCAACTGCATTCATCGTGACACGAATCACATCTATCAGATCCATACCATTAGCAGAGTAGCCGGGTATTCCAAACGACTCGCCCCTGTTCGAAAGTGAAGAATTAGCGCACACGCTCTCAACGGAGCTACCCATAGCGTACATGTTATTTTCCACAACATAGAGTACAGGAAGCTTCCACAGGGCAGCCATATTAAAAGATTCATAGACCTGCCCCTGGTTGATCGCACCATCCCCAAAACAACTTGCAACAACGGCGTTAGACTCCCTGTATTTTTCAGCAAAAGCTATACCTGTTCCTAGCGAGACTTGGGAACCAACAATACCATGACCCCCAAAGAAATTCCTCTCAGGATCGAACATGTGCATCGACCCACCTTTACCAGCAGAACAACCAGACGATCTTCCCAGAAGCTCAGCCATCATAACATCAGTGGAAGAACCTCGAGCAAGCATCATCCCGTGATCCCTATAGCTAGTAATGATAGAGTCTTCCTTACCCAGACAGTACTCCAAACCAACAGCGATTGCCTCCTGTCCTATGTAAAGATGACAAAAGCCGCATATCTCACCCATACTGTAAAGCTGCCCCGCCCTCTCTTCGAAGCGCCGGATCAATAGCATTTTTCCATAAAGAGACAAAAGAACCGACGAATCTAAAGGTTCAAGCAGCATACACTCGAGGCAGGAATCAAATACGTAGCCATGAAAAACGTCTGTGATTTCAAGGACCTAGCAACCACCTACTCTCCCACATAAGCAGTACCATCGGCGCAAAAAGGTTTCACTTTCGAGTTCGGAATGGAGTCGAGTGTTTCACTTTAGCTATTATCACTAGACCCATGAAATCACAGACAAGTAGGCTCAGTCCTGTACATAAAATCTAAGACCAAACTGTAAATCAATCGGGCTATTAGTACTGGTAAGCTCAACACGTTACCGTGCTTACACACCCAGCCTATCAACGTGGTAGTCTCCCACGGCCCTATAGGGAAATTTAGTTTTGAGGTGGACTTCCCGCTTAGATGCTTTCAGCAGTTATTCCTTCCATACGTAGCTACCCAGCGGTGCCCCTGGCGGGACAACTGGTACACAATTGGTATGTCCAACTCGGTCCTCTCGTACTAGAGTTAGCTCCTCTCAAATTTCCAACACCCACGGCAGATAGAAACCGAACTGTCTCACGACGTTCTAAACCCAACTCACGTACCACTTTAATCGGCGAACAGCCGAACCCTTGGGACCTTCTACAGCCCCAGGATGTGATGAGTCGACATCGAGGTGGCAAACAGCGTCGTCGATATGAACTCTTGGACGCTATTACCCTGTTATCCCCGGCGTACCTTTTATCCGTTGAGCGATGACCCTTCCACGCGGAATCACCGGATCACTATAACCGACTTTCGTCTCTGCTCGGCTTGTCAGCCTCGCAGTCAGGCAGGCTTATGCTATTATACTCGACGACTGATTTCCAACCAGCCTGAGCCTACCATTGCACGCCTCCGTTACTCTTTAGGAGGCGACCGCCCCAGTCAAACTGCCCACCATACACTGTCCTCGCTCTCGATAAGAAAGCGGAGTTAGATATCAATAACAGGAAGGTTGGTATCTCAACAACGACTCCACCCAGACTAGCGCCCGAGTCTCACTGTCTCCCAACTATCCTGCACATCCTGTCATTAATACCAATGTAAAGCTACAGTAAAGGTGCACGGGGTCTCTTCGTCTGACCGCAGGTACCCCGCATCTTCACGGGGAGTTCAATTTCGCTGAGTTGATGTTGGAGACAGCGGGGAAGTCGTTACGCCATTCGTGCAGGTCGGAACTTACCCGACAAGGAATTTCGCTACCTTAGGACCGTCAGTGTTACGGCCGCCGTTCACCGGGGCTTCAATTCAAAGCTATTCACCTCTCCTATTAACCTTCCGGCACCGGGCAGGCGTCAGACCCTATACTTCCACTTACGTGTTCGCAGAGTCCTGTGTTTTTAGTAAACAGTCGCTACCCCCTGGCCTGTGCCGCCTTACCGTGGTTGCCCACAACAAGGCCATCCTTCTCCCGAAGTTACGGATGCAATTTGCCGAGTTCCTTCAACATCATTATCTCAATCACCTAAGTATACTCTACCCACTTACCTGTGTCGGTTTGCGGTACGGCCTATATGTAAGAGCTATTTCTTGGAGCCACATAAGCAGCATTCCCAATCCAATAAGAGAATACCACCACAGTAACCCGTCACTACTTACAGGTCAAGGAATATTAACCTTGTTTCCATCGACTACCCCTTTCGGACTCGTCTTAGGGACCGACTAACCCTGCTCAGATTAACTTTAAACAGGAAACCTTAAGTTTTCGGTGGGAGTGTTTTTCACACTCCTTACGCTACTCATGTCAGCATTTGCACTTCCAATACCTCCACCCGACCTCACGGTCGACCTTCGACGGCTTATGGAACGCTCCGCTACCATTGCCACGGGGATACCCGCAACAATCCGCATTTTCGGTATGCAACTTTAGCCCCGGTACATCTTCGGCGCAGGAAAGCTTGTTTAGACTAGTGAGCTGTTACGCTTTCTTTAAAGGATGGCTGCTTCTAAGCCCACCTCCTAGCTGTCTTGGCCTTCCAACATCCTTCCACACTTAGTTGCAATTTGGGGACCTTAAATGGCGGTCTGGACTGTTTTCCTCTTCACCACGGATCTTAGCACCCGTAGTGTGTCTGCCGCAGAACTATTACTGGTATTCGGAGTTTAGCTGAGCTCAGTAAGATTTTACTCCCCCTAACCCATCAAGTGCTCTACCCCCAGCAATATATTTATACGACGCTCTACCTAAATAGATTTCGCGGAGAACCAGCTATTTCCAGGTTTGATTGGCCTTTCACCCCTAGCCACAGCTCATCCCCTGGTATTGCAACACCAGTGGGTTCGACCCTCCAGTACGTCTTACCGCACCTTCAGTCTGGCCATAGCTAGATCACCTGGTTTCGGGTCTAATCCATTGAACTAATCGCCCTATTAAGACTCGCTTTCGCTACGCCTACACCTGATACGGCTTAAGCTTGCTCAATAAATTAAGTCGCTGACCCATTATACAAAAGGTACGCCGTCACCCGCAGACACCACCCCGAAGGATGATGCTCAGGCTCCGACTGTTTGTAAGTGTCCGATTTCAGGATCTATTTCACTCCCCTAACAGGGGTTCTTTTCACCTTTCCCTCACGGTACTAGTTCACTATCGGTCGCCAAGTAGTATTTAGGCTTGGAGGGTGGTCCCCCCACGTTCAGACAGGATTTCACGTGTCCCGCCTTACTCAAGGACCTGGACAAGCATTACCTATACGGGGCTATCACCCTATCTTGCTGCCCTTTCCAGAGCATTCTAGTTTTCTTGTCCAGGCCACTGGCCTGGTCCGCGTTCGCTCGTCACTACTAGCGGAATCTCGGTTGATTTCTTTTCCTCCAGCTACTTAGATATTTCAGTTCGCTGGGTTCGCTTTACACACCTATGAATTCAGTGCGCAATGACTAGCAAGCTAGCCGGGTTCCCCCATTCGGAAATCCACGGATAAACGTTTTTTGGCAACTACCCGCGGCTTATCGCAGCCTAACACGTCCTTCTTCGCCTCTTGGCACCAAGGCATCCATCAGACACTCTTAGTTTTTTACAGTATACATCTTAGGTTATGTACAGAACAAAACCTACTTATCATACTTCTGTTTTATTTGAGACCTATTAATCTTTCGAACTTTTCAAACAACACGCTGCACAAACAGCGACGGCCGTGCAGTCCACCGAAACCGGCACTTTTGAAAGCACGTGTTCCCAGGTTACATGCAAAGAAAAATAATGTCAACGGTTCAATTTTTACTGATTTCACTAAAGCTATGCAACAACCAACTTGCTTTGAACCTCAAGTGTTCATAAATGCATATCTTATCTTCCGAGTTTGCATACTCGAATTTCACTCCTTCGCGTGGTATTACAAGAGCGAACTTGAATTTACAACTTCCTGATAGAACTACCTTGAAAAATGAAAATTAAAAAGTATGCTTCCCTGATTCGGTTCCAGAGTCTTGGTGGGATGTGGTTGTGTTTTTTTCCCGCTCTATTTGTGGTTGCGCTCCTTGGAAGTAGTTTCTACTCATTCCTGTGGATTCCCTTCTTTCTTTTAGGTGCTTTCCTTGTAAGATCAGCGGGCTGTATCGCAAATGATATTGCTGATCGAAATATCGATGGAAAAGTTAAAAGAACTGCTTCACGCCCTATAGCATCTGGAGAGGTAAGCGTCACTGAAGCGGTACTGCTGTTTTTAATTCTACTGATACTAGCAACGGTGTTATTGGCTTTCCTTCCTCTCGAAGCAACCGCACTTGGAGCATTCACAATTGTAGGAGTGGTGGTTTATCCATTTTCCAAAAGATATTTTGCCTATCCTCAATTGCTCCTCGCAGTTATCTTCAATGTAGGAGCCCTTTTCGCATCGATTGTAGTTGTCAATTCCATTCATGCCTCAGCGCTTTTTATTTATTTAGCTTGCTTCTTCTGGACGCTTTACTATGACACAATATATGGACACCAAGACAAACGCTACGATGCGGCACTCGGAGTACATTCTTTGTCACTGGGAAAGTTTGGTTCGAAGGAATGGTTGAAGAAATACGCAAGGCTAGCACTTTCCTTTCTTGCTTTCTCTGCTGTGCTACCTGGACTCAACCTTCTGTATTACATTGGCTTAGCAGCTCTCTTCTTTATGGAGGAAAAATTTACGGAATCTATAAACTTAGATGATCCAAAAAACTGCGGAATAGCATTCAAGCGAATGAATTTTGTTGGCGTGCTCATTTTCTTTATTATTCTACTAGGCAGACTATGAGTGACGAAGCCCTATTTAAAGAGTGTATGAGTCGATTTGCTACAGGAATATCAGTTGTGGCAACTAGTTTCATGGGAGAAAAGTATGGAATAACAGTTAGTTCACTCTGCTCAGTTTCGCTGAAACCACAATTAATCTCGTACTGCCTCGATAGAAATTCAAGTAGGTTTGACATCTTCTTCTCCGCGGAAGAGTTTGTGGTGAGCGTATTAGATGAAACAGCTAAACAAACCTCAGTTTCATTCTCGCAGAATAATACCCAAGCATGGAAAGAAGAATTTTCAACAAGCTTAGAATTAAAAAAAGCATTGTGTTGGATGTATTGTCGCACCAAAGATCGGTACGATGCCGGCGATCACAAAATCATCGTCGCCGCGGTAGAGGAAAAAAAGCTTAATGTTTCAAAATCCCTTCCTTTGGTCTACTATAGGAGGGATTACTGCTCAATTAAGTAGATAGACGTAACCGCTAAAAGCCCAAGAAGAGTCGAGTTTCCAGCAAAACAGCGGTGATGTGTAAGGGGTGTCTTTCGTAGTAGTTAATAGATCTGACTCTTATGTCTTTAGATAAAAAAATCAAAGCATCCGTAAAAAATCTAAATGTTTTCTATAAAGCAAAACATGTTCTTAAAGATATAAACTTCGACATCTACTCAAAATCCGTAACTTCGCTTATAGGCTCGTCTGGATGCGGAAAAACAACTCTTCTGAGATGTTTCAATAGAATGAATGATTTCTTTGATGATTGCAGGATCACGGGTGAGCTACTGATAGACAATTACAATATCTATGCTCCAACGGTGGATGTGGTAATGCTACGCGCTAGAGTTGGAATGGTCTTTCAAAAACCAAATCCTTTTCCAAAATCTATATATGATAATGTTGCTTACGGTCCGCGGCTCCAAGGAATAACAAACAAACGTGGTCAATTAGACGAAATTGTCTGTAAGAGTCTCCTAAGGAGCGGGCTTTGGGAAGAGGTGCACGAGAATCTGCATCAAAATGCACTGGAACTTTCAGGTGGACAACAACAACGACTTTGCATAGCTAGAGCTATAGCAGTTAAGCCAACTATACTCCTGATGGACGAGCCCTGTTCTGCGCTCGATCCAAAAGCAACGAAACTCATAGAGGACCTTGTAATAGAACTAAAAAAGAAGTTCACCATCATAATCGTGACGCACTCCATGAAACAAGCCCGGAGTATCTCAGACGTAATCGTGTACCTAGAAAAAGGAAAAATTGTAGAATACGGACGGACAGAGGAAGTATTCCAAAAATTGAAAGAGGATTCTTTGAGAAACTACTTTAGCACAAACGATTGACGGAAAATGATGATAAGCTTAAAAGCATACCTCTAGTAAAAAGCTAACTTCACCCAGCAAAAACTTCTAATCTTGTTTTCTATGTCGAACGGTTAGTGGTGCACTTGATAGGAATCGAACCTACGGCCTTTGCTTCCGGAGAGCAACGCTCTATCCACTGAGCTACAAGTGCGTACAGCGATCCTAGCACATCAGTTGACTACTTAGAATAACTTGATTTCCCCATACTGATCGTAGAACAGTACATCTTGAGCTACTGTCATAAAGAATCAAATTCTGGCGAAAATGAAGAGTTTTATCTAAGCACACCTATTATCCAGAAAAAACGACTGTTGTTATTCAAAATACACATATGAAGGCAATAACATCCACTTTCTCATTGTTAACGCAACAACATACAGACGTGAAAAACAAGAGAGCCACATCAATGACTTCTACACCACTACAGAAAGGCTCAACCCAAACAGATCAAAACATGCCTCAACCACTGGGATCTTGTACGCATCCTGACTGCTCCACCTAAAAACCTGGAATGGCTAAGTACAAAAACCATAAAATCCGGGATACCAAGGAAAAATTGATTCATCTGCAGATAGAATTCGAGCAATACAAAGCAAAGTGATTGCCTCACAAAAGAGATAGACGCATTCATACCTAACTGAAATCTTGCTGAGCTTGCTTTCTTGCCCAATCACGATCCTTGATATCCTGACGTTTATCATATTTTTTCTTACCTTTTGCTAAGGCAAACTTCACTTTTATAAGCCCATTTTCATTCACGTATATAGACAATGGAACTAGAGTTAGTCCCTTGGTTCTTACTGCACCGGATATCTTATTTAGCTGTCTTTTGTGAACAAGTAATTTACGAGATCTAGTAGGAACGTGATTGGACCTGCTCGCAGGCTTATAAGGTGGAACATGCATGTTATTAAGCCACAGTTCAAAACGCCTAAAGGCAACAAAGGCCTCGTTTAATGAAGCTGAATGATACTTTAAAGCCTTAACTTCCGTTCCAAGTAAGACAATCCCGGCCTCAAACTCATCAACTAGTGAGTAATCAAATCGGGCCTTTTTATTGGTTGCAATGACTTTCATTATGTGAACGCTACCTGCACGTAGATCCTAACACTCTATTACTTGGTGAGAAAGTGAGAACATTTTTACATCATCAGCAAGACAAGATCCGTACAAAACTGCATCCTACAATTGTCATCTTTACTATCAAGATTGGGTAATCCTATAAACGAAGAGTGTTATCACATTGACCTGGTCATAATAAAGCGATTTAATCATGACTGATCCCAGTTATGGGGATAATGAAGTAGTAGAAGTTCTCACGAAATGCAGGCAATCATAGAAGTTCGCAAACCGTACTCAGACCCAAGAATCACAACACTTGCAAGTAATGGTGTTATCAATATTCGGGAAGTTGTTGATGCGTACCGATTCTATTCCACAGATTATTCTTTGAAAGACAATCTCTTAGAAATCGCACACTCATTAACTAATCACGTCTCAGAACAGTTCAGGTGCTTCATTTATGAGCCGGATAAAAACAAGATAGAAATTCTTGAAGCCAACAAAACAAGTCACCACGAAGGCAACAGTACTCTATGGGATTTCAGAAAATGCTATACAAGCGACTTCTGGGTAATAGAAAAACAGCCTCTCCAAGGAGTAAAGAACTCATTAGCGGAAGTGATTCTAGGCATTGTGATCACGTTACTGCAACAAAAGGGTATCAACGCAATAGAACAATGCATACAAGTAGACACGAGCCTACTCATGATAGGAACAGGTAGGTTGCCCGACCTTAACCTACTGTACAACCCTATGATTGAAGAGCTCTCACTGGAAAAGGTCCATAGCAAAAAAGTTGCATTTTGTTATTCACATGAAATGGATAGCGCCACTTTTTCTGGCAATACAAAAGATCTGACTTTAGAGGAATTAGATTCTTTCAATTGTCAGAACGCACTAAACCTCAGTGACATTCAGCTATCCAAAATAGTTGAGTACTTTAAATTGCAGGAAGGTAGAAGCTACGTGCGGGATATAGAGCTCGAAACTATTGCACAAACTTGGTCTGAGCACTGCAAGCACAATATTATGTCTTATCCTATAGATGACCTACAAGAAGGAATATTCCGAGGATACATAAAGAAATCAACTGAGACAATCATCAGAAATAACCCAGACCATATCTGCGCTTCGGTATTCACCGACAATGCTGGTGCAATTTGGTTCGATAAGGATTATCTCATCTGCGTGAAGGTCGAAACACATAACAGCCCTTCTGCATTAGAACCATTTGGAGGTGCAATGACAGGGATTCTCGGAGTTAACAGAGATATCCTGGGTTTTGGCCTTGCAGCAAAACCTATAGCAAATTATTATGCCTTCTGCGTTGAAGATCCAGACACTGAAATACAAGACTTGTACCATGATTCACACAAGACAAGGCCCAAACTGGATTCGCGAAACATCCTCAAGGGAATAATTCATGGTGTCAACGCTGGAGGCAATTGTTCTGGCATTCCAACCCCACAAGGCGCACTTTATTTCAGCAGTGCATTCAAGGCAAAACCACTCGTGTTTGTCGGATGTGCAGGCATTATCCCGGCAAAAATTGCAGAGAAAGAATCCTGGATAAAAGCACCAGAAGACGGGGATCTGATTGTCATAGCAGGTGGAAGAACTGGACGGGACGGCATACACGGAGCAACTTTTTCCTCAGCTGGAATAACAGACTCAAATGTCAAAGGTACTGAGGTTCAATTAGGTGACCCTTTTACACAGAAAAAACTTTCCGACGCAATAATACGTGAAGTAAGAGATGCAGATCTTTATAACGCCATCACTGATAATGGAGCCGGTGGCTTATCTTCTTCTGTTGGAGAAATGGGAAAAGATGGGTTTGTGGTGCATCTAGAAAAAGTGCTTTTGAAGACAATGGGGCTCGCACCGTGGGAGATATGGATCTCTGAGTCTCAAGAAAGAATGACATTTGCGATTCCACCCGGAAAGTTTGAGACCTTCGGGCGCATTATGACCAAACATGGCGTTGAGTTTGCTGCCATAGGCGAGTTTAACAAGTCCGGCAGGGGACTTATCACTTTTGATGGCAAGACTGTTTTTGATTTGTCATTGCGCTTTCTACATGATGGAAACCCTACAATCCATTTACAAACTAAAAAACCAAAAGAAATGCCAGAACAGCCTTATGTGAGTTTCTCATCCCTTGAGGAGGCAATTAGAGATAAAAATGTTTGCAGTAGAAAGTTCATAGCAGGGCAATACGATCACGAAGTTCAGGGAACATCTATACTAAAACCACTACAAGGAAGAAATGAAATTTTTTCAGACGTAACAGCGATAAAACCGTTGTACAACTCCAGGAAGTGCATAGGGCAATCACAAGACCTAGCAATTATGATACGCAATCCATATTTGGATACATGTTCTTCGATTGAACAGGCAGTAAGGAACTTAGTGACAATTGGGGTAAACCCTCAAAAGATTGCTCTTCTAGATAATTTTTGTTGGTCCGACTCGAATGACCTAGAAAAACTATGGCTACTAAAAGAAGCCGGAAGAGCTTGTCACGATACCTCTATAGCTTTAGGTACTCCTTTCATTTCCGGAAAGGACAGCATGTTTAATGATTTCAGTGGATATACCGCCTCAGGTGCGAAAATCAAAGTTTCCAACATTCCATCATTGTTAATAACCGCAGTTGGAATAATAGATGATTATGAAGATATAGTCTCGCTGGATGCAAAATACCCGGAGGATTTAATATACCTAATCGACATGAACGTGGAAGTAAAAAGGGCCTTGGAAATTTTCGGACGTTACCACTCGGCACTGAAAAATCAATTAGTCGCTTCCGCTATTCCAGTGGGGCTCGGTGGAAGGCTTGTATCAATCGCAAAAATGCTTATGGCCAACGGCCATGGAGGAACGATTTCCCTTGAAAACAACAAGAACAATCTTGAAAAATCACATGAAATTGTTGTCACTGTTTCACCAAAAAACGAATTGGCTTTCAGGGAGACATTTTTGGATACAGAAATTACAAAAATTGGTAAAGTTACACGTGAAGCGGTACTGGAAATAGGAAAATCCAGCAAGATAGAGGTCGATGCACTATTGTCAGCATACAAGCGCGTACTACTCTAGTTTGACTCACAGAGGCGTGATACGGAGAGAAAGAAGTATTAATTTGAGCACTGTGGATATGTGCAAACTTCTTTAGTTCTCTTGAACAACTGTTCACCTTTTATAGGCGTGTCGCATGCGAATAGAGGTATGGATACAGCAGCAGTATAACAAGTTCTTGCAGATCCCACGCTTCCATAAAAAAAGTGCATGCCCCTTCCAAGTTCAAAGGAAATTTTCAATCGCCGAAGGCAAAAATGCCCTATCTTTGGATAGTAGATCTACTTCTCTAGGTGTAACAAAGACGTCATAAATGATAGATCACACAATTCTTTCCCAAAATAATTTTTCACAAAGGTGTAAGTTATAGGAAGCTTTCTTTACGCTCAAAATTCCACTACTGGTTCTATAAACACTGTTACCTAACACATCGCAGACAAATCTCTAGACGAAAGCACTCTGCTGGAAGACAAAAGACCGTTTATCAACTATAAGGTTCTAACCGAAGGCTCAAAGGCAAGTTAATGACACAAATCAGTCACATCAACATCACAGAGTAAAAACAAATGAATATACTCATCCTGGGGACCTTTCGCTTCTAGCACACTTCTCTAGAAACAAGACCAAAAACAATGCTGGAAGACCTAAGACAACACTTGTAACAAACAGTGCCGTCCAACCAAAGTAGTCAGCAATTAGCCCTGCAATTACAGGTAAAACCGAACGATCTACCATAAAGAGAGAACTGAAAATTGCATATACACTCCCAGAAAAGCGAGCCTTACTTGCCAGTCCCGAGATATACCCAATAATGGCTGTGGTAGCAATACTCCCACAAACATTTTCCGTTGCTATGGTCAGATACAGCAATGGAAGATTGTATCCCACCTTTGACTGCACAACGAACATTACATTTGAAAGCATTTGCACTATGGCTCCAAAAACGAGTCCTTTAACGATCCCGTACCTATAGACAATTTTCGAACCAATAACACCTCCAACAACAAGAGAAAGCAAACCGAATGTCTTGGCAACAACTGCAATTTCGGTGAGTGAAAAGCCGATGTCCACAAGAAATGGGGAAATCATCGTCGCTATGAGTGAATCACAAGAACGATATATCACAACCAAAATAACAATATAGACACTCTTCTTTATTTGTAGGATCTCTTTCAGTGGTCGGAGAATTGTTTCAGGAAGGAAAGATCGTGAACTTATACCGATCTCCTTTTGTTGCACTTTCAGCTTTGGTTCACCCATGCACAAAACCGTTACACTAGCACTCAAGCTTAAAAAGGCTGAGAAGATGTATAGTATCCTCCAATTAATAAAATCCTCACACAATCCATATGAGTTACAAAGATAATCAACTAGAAAAAGGGTCAGAGCACCACTGATTAAATGTGCAATTCTCCATCCAAGTAAAACATTAGAAGAACCTATTAATTGTTCTTTTGTTCTCAAAATAGAAATTCGATAGTTATCGATAACAAGTTCCTGAAGAGAAGAAAAAAATGCAACAACTAAAGCAAAAAAACCCATAAGATATATATCTTTTAGGGGATTCATGAAGCTCAGTCCGACAATCGAGAGAAAAACACACTGCTGCAAGAGCAGTATCCATCCTCTTTTTTGCCCAAAATATCGACCAAGTATTGGAACAGTGTAGAGGTCAAAAAATGGGGCAAAGACAAACTTTATTATGTATGGTATACCTACAAGCGAAAATAACCCGATACTTGAACAATTTACACCAGCCTTTGCTAGCCACACACTCAAAGTGGGCACAACGAGCACAATTGGGACACCACAGGAAAACCCAAGAAAAAAGGTAGCGACGACCTTCATGTAGAAATTTAGTAATAACTTCCTTCTTCTCACTCTGTACGGGAATCACACACTCAGGGACAAATCATAGAAAGGCTCTCATAACCATTTATCAGCAGACTAACCGCCTTTGGAGCCAAATAAAGTCTAGATCTTTATTTATACTTTTAAAAACTTCAACAATAAATCACCCTCGCTCACATTTTGACCAGGCACCACGCAGACTTCCTTCACAGTACCAGTTCGTTCAGCGGTGATGGTGTTCTGCATTTTCATTGCTTCGACTAAAAATAACGGATCACCTGGTCTGACAATGTCACCAACACTAACGTAAATGCTCAATATGACCCCCGTCATTGCAGACACCATTTTGTCTGATTGTTGTATACCTGAAGTATTCTTTTGCACAGATACCCACTTCGTATACACTCCCTTAGGAAGAGCAACACACAACAATGAAAGACCATCGTACTCAACTCGTTTGCATAATTTATCAGTGTTGAAGAACCTAGCAGCGAACGCTTCATCATTGATCTTTGCAAGAAATAGGCCCTCTTTTGTTTCTCTCAGAGGCTCAACGGCATATCCCTCCTTAGCAAGAGTGAAGCTAAATGTACCCATAGCAGTAGAGACATCAACTTCATATTCCTGACTCCCAAGTCTTACAATAAAAGCACGACTTTCCTCAAATGAGCCACTCCATATGCTCAGCATGGCATATAAAGTCACTGCAATAAAGCGCAGGGTCGCACATTTATCGAGAGACTCATACCAACTTACCCCTTGATACTGCTTTTCTACAAAATGAGTGCTTATATTTCCATTAATAAAATCAGCATTACGAAACAGAGATTCTAGAAAAACTAAATTATTCCTTACACCCACTATGCACGTCATCTGAAGCGCCTCACACATCCTTTCTAACGCATCAGAACGCGTTTTACCCTTCACGATGATCTTTGCCATCATTGGATCATAAAACATACCAACCTCGGAGCCTGTACTTACACTACTTTCAACCCTGACATCCGTGGGAAAATCAGCACAACGTACAAAACCACTCGTTGGCATAAAGTTGTTTATGGGATCCTCTGCATATATGCGTGCTTCAAATGACCAACCGTTAAACTTCGTAACACTTTTCTTTTTTGATAGATCATTGCCCTCAGCGATGCGGATCATCTCTTCGACTATATCAATATCAGTAATCATTTCGGTTACTGGGTGTTCAACTTGGATGCGAGCATTCATTTCCATAAAGTAGAAATTTCGCTCCTGGTCCAGTATATATTCCACCGTCCCAACAGAAGTGTAACTAACTGCACGGGCTAATCTAATAGACTGTTCATACATCTTTTCTCTGAGTCCCCGATCAAGTACAAGACTAGGAGCCTCCTCAACAACCTTTTGATGCCGCCTCTGTACTGAACATTCTCGCTCACCCAAACAAATAACGTGACCATTTTTGTCAGCAATTATTTGTATTTCTATATGTCTCGGGTTCGTTATATATTTCTCAATGAAAATTCGTTCATCCGAAAAAAAATTCAGAGCCTCATGGCAAGCAAGCTGCATAGCTTCGCGCAATTCCTCTTCTCTATTGACCAACCGCATTCCTTTACCTCCCCCTCCGGCGGCAGCCTTTATCAGAACTGGGAAACCTATTTCTTTGGCAATAGAGACAGCTTGTTCATAATCAGAGATTTCTCCTAAATACCCGGGTACAAGATTGATTGAGGCCTCCAGAGCAATCTTTTTTGCCATCACCTTATCGCTCATCATGGAGATGCACTCTGAGCTGGGACCAATAAAGGTAAATCCAGCTTGCTCAACAGATCGGGCAAAACTAGGATTTTCAGACAAAAACCCATATCCAGGATGCACAGCGTCTGCCCCACTTTTTTTGACCGCCGTGAGTATGGATTCCATATTGTTATAGCTCTCACTAACGGTAACACCCCCTATGTAGACCGCCTCATCTGTATGCCGAATGTACTCCGCATTAACATCGAGATCGGAATAAATAGCAACACTCTTTTTACCCAATTTTTTTAAGGTGCGCGCTATTCTTGATACTATCTCCCCTCGGTTAGCAATTAGGACTTTTTGTATTGACATCTAGATAAACTGAACGAATTTTTCTTGCGAGTAAGTCTGCAGCACTAATGATCTCTATTTTCCCTTTAGCCTCAAATCCAGGTATGCTGTTGGTGACAATAATCCTATCTACCTGTGAGTCCATAATTTTCTGTCTTGCGCTACCAGAAAATACGCCGTGGGTAACAAACGCAGCAACAGATTTTGCACCAAGCTCTTTAAGTTTAGCAGCCGAATTGCAGAGGGTCCCACCACCACAGACGATATCATCAACTATCACGCAGTCCCTACCATAAATTTCCCCAACCACCTCAGTAACCTCGGATAAACATGCTCTAGGCCTGCGTTTATTCATGATAACGAGACTTGCTCCCAGCTCTTCGGAGAGAGGCTTCAACTTTTTTACAGCACCTACATCGGGAGCAACAAGCGCTATATTGTGATCCAGATGCACACTTTCCTTGAGCAGCGACCATGGAAGGATATTATACACTGGGATCTCAAAGAAACCCTCAAACTGAGCGAAGTGTACATCAAGCACGAAAAGCGATGAAATCCTTTCTCCAACAAGGCGCGCAACTACTTTTGCTGCAACAGCCGAGCCAGGTGTAACAATCCTATCGGCGCGAGCATAACCAAAATATGGAGAGACCAAAGTAATATCACGCACCCCTAGTCTGTTCAAAGCATCCACGATAAACAAAAACTCCATTATGTCGCCATCACTACAGAGACTTTGGATGACGAGCACTTTGGTTCCAGGAATAACATCCTCATGGTGCACGAGAACATCACTCTCACCATCGGGAAATCTATTTGCTTGTGCACGAAGCACTGCCAGTTTAAGGAGCAACGCTATTTCCTGGCCAAGTTTCCCAGCTTTGCTACCCATGAGGACTTTCATGTTATCAGCGCAACAGCCACATTGAATTGATTAGAAAAGGATATCGGATATGGTAGAACAAATCCACCACAAAGGGTCACGTTCTCAAAGAAACGGCAGTACAAAAAGAACATCGCACCGATGTACGAGGCTGAAAAGATACCCATGCAACAAGGAACCTATCCATCAAACCTGCTGAACTTCTCTCACTTCAGGAACATAGTACTGAAGTAGGTTCTCTATACCATCCTTGAGAGTCACAGAAGCACTAGGACAGCCGGCACATGCCCCCTGAAGTTTCAGATACACAATCC
Source organism: Neorickettsia risticii str. Illinois (assembly GCF_000022525.1). Lineage (NCBI taxonomy): Bacteria > Pseudomonadati > Pseudomonadota > Alphaproteobacteria > Rickettsiales > Anaplasmataceae > Neorickettsia > Neorickettsia risticii. Next base: position 746,116 of record NC_013009.1, read on the forward strand.
CATCCTTATAACCCTTAAACACAACATTGCCACCGTCTTCGATAACAGAAGGTCGGACTTTAGTATCTATAATCTCCCGTATTTTCTTAGAAACCTCATCAGTGCATTCGACTTCCTCGTCTTCTGTGACAGGTCGAACAAAATCGGAGCCAGTAGTAAAATACTCAACCAGCACACTAAAGATCTGCGGCTTCAATACGTCCCATTCTGCATCTTCAGTTTTGCTCACAGATACAAAATCCACCCCAAGCATTACACCAGAGACACCTTGTATTTCCCAAAGCATCTCAGGAAGTTTATTACCAGAGGCGTCACTGGCTGTGACAAAATCAGCAATTCCACTATCAAGTATGTTTACACCAGGAAAAAATTTTAGTACATTCGGATTTGGGGTGTGTTCAGTTTGGATAAACATACTTTAAGTTCACCGGACAATTACTTATTAACTACGGCGAGATTATAATATACAATACTTCCTAGTTTCAACGCTCGTAAATGTTCTCCATAATCCTGCTGATTTTGTTGCTAGTGATTCTCTTGCCGATATTGTTTCTACTGGTGGTTGCGTTTATCTACAGGAAGAAGTTTAAGCTTTCTGAAAATTTCTCGCAGATATACGACACCGTTTACGAAATGATGAAAAGCGGGAATTTCAGCTTTGAGAATTTACAACAGTTTCAGCAAGGAGCATCGTCTTCTGATTCAACAGGAAAGATGTCTAAGGCACAGGCACGGGAAATTCTCGGAGTATCTGTGAATGCTAGCAAGGCAGAAATCAACAAGGCATACCACGCCCTGGTACAGAAAGTACATCCGGACAAGGGCGGTTCACATTACTTCGCGCAGCAACTCAACAAAGCCCGTGATACGCTTGTAAAGTAGCATTGAAGATTACTTGATGTGACCCTTGCATGTGCTGAGATCACGCGTGTCTCTCACATCTCTTCTGTCTTATCAGTTGTGCGGAAGACAGCTCACCTTCCATATAACGCATCATCGAAAACCACTTCATGTACCGAGTGATGTTTTATAGAACGCACATTTTACTTAACAAACCACATATGTTAGCATTTCGCTGTTCTTGGTCGGTGTATGTTTAAGTTCCTAAGACAGATGCAGCTGACCCGCTTCTTTGTTGGTTTCAGGACCGTCTTGCGGTACTTTTTTGCACCAAAGGTTACGATAAAATATCCGCAAGAAAAGGGACCTATAAGTCTGCGTTTCAGAGGTGAACACGCGCTGAGACGCTACAAAAACGGGGAAGAGCGTTGCATAGCTTGTAAATTATGTGAGGTGATCTGTCCTGCCCAGGCGATCACGATTGAAGCAGCTCCCAGAGAATCTGATGGAAGTAGGCGTACCACAAGATACGATATAGATATGACTAAGTGCATTTATTGTGGCTTTTGTCAGGAAGCTTGCCCCGTAGATGCAATCGTTGAAGGACCGAATTTTGAGTTTGCAAGGGAAAATCGGGAAGATTTGCTCTACAACAAGGAGAAATTACTCGACAATGGTAGTAAATGGGAAAGTGCATTAATTAAGATGCTCAATAAAAATGACACAACTCATTGATGGTTTTGGAATTGCTGCAGGTATCTGTGAATCTATTGCAACTTCTGTAACACACCTAAAGAAAAGCAATGGTTTAGTACCCAGTCTGAGAGTCGTCATTGTTGGTGAAAACCCGGCAAGTCAGGTATATGTTCGAAGTAAACAGAAAAAAGCAGAGTCGCTTGGTATAGACGCAAGGACTATAGCACTACCAAAGGAGACAAGTGAGGAAGAGCTAATACGATTAGTGGAGTCTTTAAACAGCGACATTAGCGTTAATGCCATACTCGTCCAACTACCACTGCCTTCACACATCAATACGACCAGGATTATTGAATCAATTGATTCAAAAAAAGACGTTGATTGTTTCCATCCTGAGAATGTGGGCAGACTGGCTCTCAGCAAAGATGCATTGTTAAAACCATGTACGCCAGCAGGCTCCCTGTATCTAATAAAATCAGTTCTGGGGAACAATTTATCTGGTATGGATGCCGTTGTTATAGGGCGTTCAAATATCGTTGGCAAGCCAATGGCAATGCTTCTGTTGCATGAGAATTGCACTGTTACGCTTACACACTCTAAGACCAGGGATATACAGGAAAAAACCAAGCAAGCAGACATCGTTATTTCAGCTGTTGGCATACCGCATTTTGTGAAAAAAGACTTCATCAAGCCCGGAGCAACTGTTATAGATGTCGGAATAAATAAAGTGGACGGTAAATTAGTTGGAGACGTCGATTTTGAAAACGTTCTTCAAAAAGTGAAATTCATTACACCTGTACCAAGAGGCGTCGGCCCAATGACAATCGCTTTTCTCATGCTAAACACAGTAATTGCCACCTGTGTACAAAACCAATTGGATCATCAAAACGTGATTGAAATTATTATCTAGGAAGCACAGCGCAAGACAACTGACTCATCCCGCACAACGAAAACCGGATGGGGTGGGATTCGAACCCACGGTATGCTTCCACATACGGCAGTTTTCAAGACTGCTGCCTTAAACCGCTCGGCCACCCATCCACCGAGGAAGTTAACATAAAGCAGATTATCTTGCAATCTATGCGGATAAAAGTACTACCACAGTCTTGTTCGGGAGGATATGAATTACCAATATTGATTAAAATCTTCGTCATATTATAAAATTGTTAATATAGTTTTAAAAAGAAGTCTGAAAAATGCAAAATCCTACAGGGCCAGATCCTGAAAATCCTGATAGTCCTAGGAGTCCTTCTTCAGCAGGACCTAGCACTCCAACTCCTTCATCCCCCGCATCTTCATCTTCTACATCTACTGCTACTGAAAATCCGGAAAGCGATGAAAAGGATACCTCATCACAACGAGGAGAAGTAGAACAAAACCCTGATAGTCCTAGGAGTCCTTCTTCAGCAGGACCTAGCACTCCCGTACCTTCACCTGCTGCATTTGTTTCCATTGAAAGTGATGAAGGCTCTGAAAGTGAAAGTACAGCAGCTGCATCTTCCACAACTGGCACCAAGAAAAAGCGGCCAAGTTTTAGGCTTTTTACACCAGAAGACTCTGAAGATCCTAGCGACAATCGTGATCATCCATACGCCACACCTTTTCCTAGTGAAGATATAGAAGAGGCTGTCCGGGAAGCTCTTGCGGCAGAAATGGGCCCTGCAAGCGGACCGTTGTGGCTAGAACGAACCGTCCAAGGAGTGCTGGAAGATGTATCCCATGAAGAACAGAGGACAACATCAGGCACATCCAGCTCAGATAAGCAAACGGAGACTGGAACAGGCAGTGGATCCTCTAGTTCAAGTTCGCCTACTCCATCTACTTCAACTGAAGATACTAGTCGGAGAGAAAAGAAACGTCCACATCGTAGGGCAGCGGTGGCCGCACTTAGCTTCATATATGAGACAAACGAATCAGGACGTCGCAAAAGGCGTAGAAAAGACGAAATGTCTGCTCAAGAGAGCCAGGAGAAACAGAGTAGTACAAATACACAGGGAGGAGCAGAAACATCGTCTAGCACATCCAGCTCAGACGAGCAAACGGAGACTGCAACAGGCAGTGAATCCTCTAGTTCAAGTTCGCCTACTCCATCTACTTCAACTGCGGTTCATGAGGGCACCGGAAGTAGTCAAGAGGCACCACATGCTTCACCTTTACCTTCCACGTCTACTTCCACTGGAGACCCCGGAAGCTCTGGAGGTGATGGTGAATGTTCACATGGGGCCACATCTTCGGCTTTCGTGCCTGATCCCGCTGGTCCTGGTGAAGGCGGGGATGAGGTTCCGTACGATGTAGATCTAAGCGAGGCTTTTAATTGCTGCAGAACCGTTCTGACTTGCGAAATGGGCGGCGATGCGGAGCAAGCATGGGATTGGCTAGAGATACTCACCTCTGCGGTGTGTGCAGACCCAGACTTTCAAGCGGAGTGTAGTGGCATAGCCTTGGCCCCCTCAGAGGAGAAAAAACCTACCCCACCGCAGCGCATTCTACCACCTCGTCGCGCAGCGGGTAGGGTGCGTGCGCCAACACAGGATCCAACCCCTCAAGACGACGAGCAACCGAGTACATCAGGTGCCAGCTCTGCGGGTGCTCCATCACAAGAAGCAGGGCCAAGCCAATCCTCTAGTACCACACCTGGCGCAACTGAAGAAAGCTCCGAGCTTCCCAGAAAGAAACGCAGAAAGCGGGATCCAACCCCTCAAGACGACGAGCAACCGAGTACATCAGGTGCTAGCTCCATGGCAGCGCCTCCTGCTCATAGTCCTACCCCACCGCAAGAAACAGGTATGGGGCTGGCAACTGCTTCAATAGAAAATTTAGGATCCCCTACCCAGGAGGCAAAAGCTTCCCCTTCTACAAAGAAACCGTGGTGGTTATTGCATATCCCCAAGGTAGTGCTGAGGCGGCTATCCGATGAAGAGCAGGATACGAGCTCAAACTCTAGTAGCCCTAGTAGCACATTATCTGACCCAGAAACGCAAGGCAGCCAGAAAAGCTCAAGACAAGCCCGTTAAAAAACTATCGCGGGGCGCACAAAAAGGAACCAAAAGTGCGCCCACGCTTTCCAGTACCATATTTCAGCTACTTGCCCCAGACGATATAGTACCAGAAATATTGAGCTAGTCATTCGCTCGTAAATACATGGACATCATTTCGTTATTGAAGCGATCGTAGCTGGTAATCCTCGCATTATCATTTAGGAGATCAATAACTGCAAAACCATACTCCAACCGCGAACCGCTAGTAGTACCTGTTTGCCAATGTGAAAGAAGTGCTCCACTGTTACCTGAGATAAACTGTACGTGTCCATCTAGCCTAAGAAATTGCGCGACATGCACATGCCCTGACATTATTAACTCTATTTCTTTCTTTAGATCTTTAAAGATTGCTGTATCTCCTGCATATACGGACTCTTTATTTTTAAATACCAGAGGTCTGTGTGTCACAATCCAAGTCCTTTTACCATTATTAACATCATTGACATGTGCAACATCTTCGTAAAGCTTCACTGCAGTTGATGAATCCGTTACTACAATATCAAACCCATTAAGCGAAACTGTATACGGGGATTCATAATCCAAGCACTTCTTTGCACTACTGAGAAAATAGGCCCAGCCTTCACCGCCAGTGCTACAGTGCTCATGATTTCCCCTTACCAAAAGCAGCGGTGTGTTAGAGTGTAATAAATCGGCGGCTGGAAGAAAAAAATCCTCTTTCCATGTCACCCATGTGTTTGGTCTATTTCCCTCTTTGTAAACATAGTCTCCGACGTGGATAACCATCTCCGGAATGTGTTCTAGCACAGCATCTATTATTTCTTTGAAAAACCACTCTTTTTTACAATCTTGTGGAGAAAAAAAATGATTATTACGACACCCCGTATCTCCGATTACAGCTATTTTTGTAACCGCGTCCTTATTGAATCGTGGAAGAATCTCTTTATTGCCAAAAATAAATGATTGAGGAAGATCCTCAAGATTCAATTTATAAACACAACTCAACGGAAAAGATCCATCTGCAGCATGATGCTGATCCATTACATACTCAACACCATCGACCACAACCTCCGGACAAACATCTTCTTCCTCAACTACAAAACGGAACCACAATTGATTACCACCCATGAGTTGGAACCAGTGAAAACTTTCACCAGATGCGCTTCCAAATAGTAGAAAGCAAAGAAAACTAAAATTTATCGCCCATTTCATAGCTGAGTTTCGAAATAGGAAGCCCCAAAACGACATAATATTTTTCCAAAATCCGCTACTCTTCTCTTTTTCATAGGAATAACTCCACGTACATTAGAATTAATGTCACTGAGATGACAAACCTACCGCACGCAAAAAACAAGAGCACACCTATACGAAACTGCCAAGTGTAACTATAAAAAGTATGAATACAAGTAGTAAAATTTTATACAATCTAAATCACAAGAAAACAACACTCTGCTGGAAATGCATCGTTACTTAAGTAGAGTTCTCCTACTACCGCCCGCAGAGGTCGATGGGAATACATTTACCAATTCATCCAGAGAGCTAATCCTGCCATATCAGCCGGCAAATGTATGAGAAACGTATCCAAGCTGATAGATAATCTTCGTATCACATTGAATTAATTTCTATGCAATCAATATTTCACCACGTGTTTTGTTCAGCAGAAAATTTCAGCATACAGGAATGTTTATTGTGCTAAATGGATTGTTGCACTCTTACAGAAGTGCTACAATCCCGATGTATTGCTTTGCTCAATTCCAAGCGGAAGTAGTTCAGTTGGTAGAACGCAACCTTGCCAAGGTTGAGGTCGAGGGTTCGAGTCCCTTTTTCCGCTCCCTTTCCTTTGCACATGTCTAACTACAGTGGTGTCTTCGCCCAGGCTCTTGATACGATCAAGAATGAGAAACGTTACCGTGAATTTGTCAACCTCGCACGAATCTCCGGTGAGTTCCCTTGTGCTATAAATGAGGAAACAAACGAAAAGATAGTCATATGGTGCAGCAATGACTACCTAGGAATGGGACAAAACTTTACAGTTTGTGACTCCATGAAAGAAACCATTGACAGAATGGGTGCCGGAGCTGGTGGTACTAGGAATATTTCCGGAAATAACAAGGAAGTGGTTCTCCTAGAAAAAACAATCGCGAGGTTACATCAGAAAGAGGCTGCTTTATCTTTTGTTTGTGGCTACGTTGCCAATCTTGCTTCGATATCCACAATTATCTCGCTCATGAAGGACTGTATCGCGTTCTCTGATCAGTGTAATCACTCATCGATAATAGAAGGTATCAGAAGCAGTCGCTGCGAGAAGAGAATCTTTCGCCACAACGACGTCAATCACTTAGAGGAGTTGCTCTCACAGGTCCCTAGAGAGGCTCATAAGATAATAATTTTCGAGTCGGTGTACTCAATGGACGGTGACGTTGCGCCAATAAAAGAGATTTGTGATCTTGCAGAGAAATATAATGCCCTTACATACATCGACGAAGTACACGCTGTAGGGATGTATGGTAGACACGGTGGCGGAATTACAGAGGAAATGGACCTGGTAGATCGAGTGGATATAATCCAGGGAACGCTTGCAAAAGCATATGGCGTCATAGGCGGGTATATAGCAGCTAAAGCTGATATAATCGACGTCGTCAGAAGTCACGCATCCGGATTCATTTTTACTACAGCACTTCCACCCGTAATCGCAAGCGCTGGCAGAGCAAGTATCACGCATCTGTATGACAGTAATGAGGAAAGAAGAAAACAAAAGGAGAATGTTGCAAAACTCAAAGCAATGTTCAAGGCAAATAGTATCCCATATAAGGACGCCCCAACACACATAATACCGGTCATAATCGGGCACCCAGAGGAATGCAAGTACGCATCTCAAACTTTACTAGAAGAATTCAAGATTTTCATCCAGCACATAAACTACCCAACGGTTCCACGCGGCACAGAACGCCTGAGGATCACGCCAACACCGCAGCATACCCACACAATGATGGAAGAACTTGTGTTCGCGCTAAAAGAAGTGCTCGGGAGAATACAACACAAAAAAAGCGCAAGAGGTGCAGTTTAGTCGCACACCCGTGCAGGGCAGAACTAACTCAGTACGGCACCACACGGAGCTTCTGCTTTCTTATCTTGCGCCTAGTTTCTACAGCCCTCCTGTGCCTCTTTTCAGAAGGCTTCTCAAAAATACGCTTCCTTCCCGGTGTTATTCCTTCTCTCGATAAATGTTGCTTCAATCTACGAAGCGCCTGTTCAACATCTCCATGGTGAACCATAAAAACTTGTCCCAAACTATGCCTCCTATTCAAGATAACACCGAGATTCTAACATATCAGAGCTAAAAAACACTATCCCATCAAAGCTATCTACTCTCCTCGAATAGGTTTAATAAAGTCCTCTGGGGGATAGTACCGCTCATCATGTTTGACTAAGACTTTTTTAGCAAAAAGCAGCCCACCCTCAAATCGAGCAACAACTACGACATTTGTCCCATCCTGGACAAGTGAAGGTAGGATACCCTCATAAAGCACTTCTATTTCGGCTGCATCATCAGAGAGCAAGAATCTCACACCATCTTTTGATTTCTTTATAGCCTTGATTATTCCCCCTACTTTTATTTCCTTGTTTGAAGCAACAGCGCGCGCAACATCACTGGGCAGGTAGAAAAAAGAGATACTCTCACTGAGACTAAATAACATCAACGAAACAGCTCCAGAAAAAAGCAGAAGGCCTAATGATAAAAACCAAAATCTCTTCCACCGGAGAAGTAGCATGCTATACCCTTTCTATTTGCACTTCTATCAATGGAATTTTTATCCTGCTAGCTAGTGAACCACGCACAATCTTCCTCACTGCCTTCGTGACTGTTCTAAAATCACTATTTTTATCTGTTTTCAAGCTCCTCTCGATCGAAGCCAAGGCATTTTCCTTCCATCCTCCTTCCTCACTATAACCAAGTGCAACAATAGTAGGCCTCTTTAGTGATTTTCCTTTTTTGTTCATCACAAGGATTACCAAAATCATTCCACTTAATTGCAACTTCCTCCTTGTCTTGATAATGTGACTGTCCGGATGTTGTAACCTATCATTATCCACACACCAGAAGCCAACTTCTGTCTGATCGACCTTGCGTGCACCGGACGTGGAAGATATCTCAATTATATCACCATCCGTTGCAATTAAAGCGCTTTCCACACCACATTCTAGTGCGAATTTCGCATGCTCGTGAAGATGTAGATTTTCTCCGTGCACGGGAATAAGAATCTTTGGCTTAAGCAACTGATATAGCTGTTTTAACTCATCTCTGTATGGATGTCCCGAAACATGCACGGAATGTGTTCTCTCAGTCACAACATTCACACCCATAGCAATAAACCTATTAATCATCTTTGCTATCCTCTTTTCGTTTCCTGGAATCATTTTCGAGGAAAAGATGATAGTGTCATCAGCATTGATGGTGAAACTGTTATGCGTACCCTGTGAAAGCCTATTAACTGCAGCTAGCTCATCCCCCTGACATCCCGTTGCAAGAATGATCAACGACTCTCTACTGCCACTATAGTGAGCTAATCCAATCTCATCTATGTAGTTGAGATCTTTTAAATAGCCAGTCTCTTTTGCAGCAGAAATTACAGAAAGAAGAGATCTCCCTAGAACAACAACCGTCTTCCTGTATTCGTTTGCTATCCTTGTCACAGTCTCTATTCTTGCAATGTTCGAAGAAAAAAGCGTCACAACACACGCTCCACTGGCATTGGAAATAATCTCCCTCAGTGGCTCCCTCAATGAGGATTCAGACTCGGACCTTCCTTGGGAAAACACATTAGTTGAATCACACACCATTGCCAGAACTCCCTTCTCCGAAAGTTCTTCAAGTCTTTTAAAATCACATGTCTTTCCAACAACGGGATCATCGTCTATTTTCCAATCCCCACTATGAATCACTACTTTATCGGCGGTATGAATTGCAATTGCGTTCATTTCGGGTACCGAGTGGGTCATGTTAATAAATTCGAGCGTAAAATCCCCCAAATGTAACAACTTTCCCGGCTCCACAACATGAATCGGAAATTGCACCTTATCACGGCCAATTTTTTTCAGCAGGAAATTCGCAGTGAACTGAGTGGTATATACAGGAACAGCCAATCTATCCCACAAATACGGAAGTGCACCACAGTGGTCTTCGTGAATATGGGTGATAATTATAGCCAAAAGGTCATCCTTGCGCTCTTCGATAAAACTGATATCTGCAACAACGATGTCTATCCCAGGCAATTCCGCGTCAGCAAAACCGGCCCCACAATCGATCATGATCCACTGTCCCTTGTATCCATACAAGGTGACATTCATTCCTATTTCACCAGTACCCCCGAGAGGCAAAAATATTAAATTATTATCCGTCATTTATCACCAACAATATCTACTTTCTAACTATATTTGTGTCTTAAGCGAGCATTCCGAGAATAACCACACCACGAAGCCTCCTTATAAGCTTTTCAGTGGACGCGATTTGTAACACTTCCTAAGTCCACGGGCGCGGAAAAACAAGGTAAAGACTCTCGGGTCCACCATGCAGAGGGACTTTTTTGCCACACCGATCCCCGGGATCCCTGAATTATAACAAAATCTCCGGAAATTGCACACAATGAAAGCTGCATAAAAAAGGAAGAAGTACAGATTCGGTACTACTATAGAACAATCAGCTAGTCTATATTGCACTAGCACAAACCAAACTTCTTAAAGAGTTGCACTTTGCTGTTATACTTAGCGGACGTAGTCATATTTTCTCACGCGAAGGTTTACATGGAAAAAATAGAGAAAAAAAACAACAATTTGAAAAAGTTCCATATTAAGACTTATGGCTGCCAGATGAATGTTTACGATTCAGAAATGATTGAGAAAATCGTTGGCGGATTAGGGTTCACACTCTCAGAGAAAGCTGAAGATGCAGACTTAATAATTCTAAATACGTGTAACATTAGGGAAAAAGCAGCCGAAAAACTTTACTCCGAGCTTGGACAGATAAGACTTCTACAAAAAAAGAAGCAAGAGAGAATTCTCACCGTGGTTGCTGGGTGTGTTGCACAAGCTGAAGGCGAGGAGATAATTCGTAGAGCAGAAAATGTTGACGTAGTTGTTGGTCCACAAAGCATCCACTCGCTGCCTGAACTTATTGCAAAAGTCAACAGACAATCCGAGAAAGCGATAAAAATAGAATTTGATCCTATAGAAAAATTTGACTACTTAGCAGAAGAAACTAATAAAAGGCAGGTACCTCAGTCATCAGCTTTTCTCTCTATACAGGAGGGCTGTGACAAGTTCTGTGCATTTTGTGTTGTCCCGTACACACGAGGAGCCGAGTATTCCAGACCAATAGAAGAAGTCTACCGCGAGGCATTAAGTCTAACAACCAAAGGCGTTAAAGAGATCACCTTACTTGGACAAAACGTGAATGGCTACCATGGAGCATTGAACTCCGGAGATAACGTATTTAACTTAGGACAACTAATTTCACACTTAGGCAAGATTCCGTCACTAAAGAGAATACGCTACACCACCTCGCATCCTGTCGATATGCATAAAGAGCTCTATGATGCACACGCTAATGAAAGTAAGCTTATGCCATTCGTACATCTACCGGTCCAATCCGGATCAGACAAAATCCTGAAAAAAATGAACAGGAAATACACCACTGCAGACTATCTCAAAATCATTCACAAGTTCCAGAACGCACGAAGCGATATCGCTTTTTCATCGGATTTTATAGTGGGATTCCCCGGCGAAAGCGACGACGATTTTCAGCAGACACTCGCATTGATAGAACAAGTAAACTATGCACAATGCTATAGCTTTAAATACAGTCCAAGACCTGGCACCCCAGGTGCTGCTTATCCACAAATCGCTGAAGAAACAAAAAACACAAGACTCCAAAAACTACAACAATTGCTCAAGGAAAAACAATTAGAGTTCAACAAAAAAATGATTGGGAAAACTGTTACAGTCCTATTCGACAAAAAGCACCCAGACAAAATCTCTGGAAGGACCGAATATATGCAACAAGTCTTTTCTTATGATAGCAATTTGCTTGATAAAATAGTTACCATGCGGGTAGAAGATGCATCGACATTCACGCTGAAATGCGTTGCAGAAAACATCATTGCGACCTAGTGAGCATATCTTGTGTGCGCTTCAAATGCGCGCAACAAATCTTCTGCTGCAATACCAATCTGCTTGGCAAAATAAATAATACCTTGGTAGACAGTGCATCGAAATGCACGTCGGAATAAGACGTAGAAAATAGCAGCGTATTGTACGATATGATTCGCGTCATGCTCTTCTTTCATAGAAATCGTTTAGCAGGCTGTCTTTCTCTGGGAACCATTTTGGTTAACCAGTATCACTATTCGTACAAGGCTTTTATTTTACTGAATTTCTCTTGGTGCTTATTGCACTAACGACTCCTAGAACAAGTCAGTTGTATTTGCCATCAATGGTGATTTCAGTTAGAGTTACACAAGAAGCAGCTTTGGAGAGGTGGCCGAGAGGCTGAAGGCGGCGGTTTGCTAAACCGTTATACGGCCAAAAGTCGTATCGAGGGTTCGAATCCCTCCCTCTCCGTGTACAATTCGCTTGTCGTTTATAGTGACCCTACAGTGGAGGGTCCTTTTCTGTACACCACCTTAAAAGCCATCTTAACTAGTTCTCCTCCTATACCACTCTCTCTGATTTCTATAGATGCGCATTTGATTCAAATCCGCGAAATATTCACCGGAGACATACTCGTAAGAGTACCAATGCTATTTTTTCTATGACAGGTTCACCTATCTACGAGAGAATGCCATCATAAGATGGGCTCATTCTTCATAATAGAGGAAACACAAAGCTTTCAAGAAAGTATCTTTCTATATCTAAAAATTAGAACAATAAACAACTCAAATGTGCAAGAGCGTATCCGTGGGACAGAGCAAAGCTCCATAGCGTTGTGCTCTTCTATGAATTGCAGAAATTAGGCTGATCTCATACAAACGAATGAGTTCTTATACCCGACGCTTCTCTACATCGAGCATCATGAATATTTCCACCATAGTAAATCAACTCACACCATTACCTGGAGATCACTTTTCGTATAAATAATAAAGATTATGCTAAAACGGATAGAAATAAGGCATCTCAAAACAAATGAGCATTTCTCAGATAGCAGTAGTATGGTTCCGGAAAGATTTTCGTACTGACGACAATCCAGCATTATTCGAGGCCACAAAAATTCGGAGCATCATTCCTGTGTATATAATCGATGAAAACAACTGTAGCATTCGAAAACCCGGAAAAGCTGCTAGGATTTGGATCGCAGAAAGTCTAATCGATCTGAACAAATCCCTGGACCATCATTTAAAAATTTATAGCGGTAATACGATAACCATCCTAAAGACCCTGTTATCTCGCTATAAAGCAGAAGCGCTATACTGGAACACCACCTATGACCCTGAACAAGACAAATATGATGAACAAATAAGAACAGAAATTCTAAAGGATCACCCAAATATTATCATTCGAAATTTTAATGCTAGATTGTTATGGGAACCATCTGAACTCCGCAAGAAGAACGGAGATACATACAGACTTTTCACAGCCTTTAAAAATAAAGTCATGGAAGAAAAGTTGGAACCTCGTTTTCCCATCCCTTCTCCTCCAAAAATACGTTACTGCAAAGAGATAAACATACCAGAATTAGCTTCCGTCACTCCGGAAAAAATCATCAAAGATAAAGACCATTGTTTTGAGCAGGGGATATATAAACAATGGAAGATAAGTGAACAAGACGCACACGTTCTATTACAGGAGTTTGTTGATAAAAAATTAGATAATTATCACATCGATCGTGACTATCCGGGAAAAAATGGGACATCGACCCTTTCACCTTACATAAATTTTGGACAAATTTCACCAAACCGAATTTGGTTTGCTCTTGTACGATTTTTACCTCAATCAATACAATTTCTCACTGAACTGCTTTGGAGAGAATTCGCTTACAACATTTTAAACACAAACCCAGAATTAGGTTCTCAAAATTTACAACAAAAATTTGACTATTTCCCCTGGGAAAATGATAAACAAAAATTCAAATTATGGTCTCGTGGTGAAACTGGATATCCAATCGTAGATGCTGGCATACGGGAACTTCTGAGCACCGGATACATGCATAACCGAGTGCGAATGATTGTTGGATCATTCCTTACAAAAAATCTCTTGATACACTGGAAATATGGAGAAGAATTTTTTTGGGAATATTTAGTAGATGCTGACCCTGCAAGTAACACATTTAACTGGCAGTGGATTGCGGGCTCTGGTGCAGACTCTGTACCATATTTCCGAATTTTTAGTCCAACCACGCAGACAAAAAAATTCGATCCCCAACTCCAGTACTCAGACAAATGGCTCCCTGAGTACAGAAGTACGTGTTTTACTCCAGTTCACTTACAAGAGAAATGCCGGACACCAGTTGAGCCAGTAGTAGAGGAGAAGGTGTCAAGAAAAAAAGCTCTAACAGCATTTAGAATTGCAAACACCAGATACAGGAAGAGTTTATGAAGTCTATAACGTTTTTAAGGAAAACACAGTACTATTTTTCTTTCGTTCTTAAAGAACTTGCACTAGCAGCCTCAGTAACTGATCCAGGGACCTCTGGAGACACCGGAAAGGACAACCCTACGCTACCTAAAAACTCAGACAAAGACACCTCCCCCTGCGCAGAGGCTGGCGGTCTCACTGGAATACTGCCAAGCAGGTCCATACGTTGTTTCATTAAATCAAGAATCCGTGCATCGGACGAATCACCAAACTTAAATGAGAGACCAGCGTCCGCTGTCGGCGCATCTACTTGTTGAGCAGTAACCTCAAAATAAAAACACTGAGCTGATCCAGTTTGGGATATAATCAATGTGGCTCCACTCTTTGCTTCAAGAGGCTCGTTTGTAACAACATCAAGAAGAGACGGATACTTCTCAAGATTTTCTTTATAAAGGGGACTACTTTCGGAGGAGTTGTGTACAACAACCAATGGGATACCTTTTTCTAAGAGTGAAGATAAAGACTTCCTGCGCTCACGAAGTGATTCCAGATCTTCACTAATTCTTAGAGGACTCGCCTCCTTGGGAGTGTGAATGATATAGAGCACATGGCACCCCGAGGAGGAAGCAACATCAGCCGCAGCGGATTCGACAGCAGCTTGAATGCTCGCAGCAAGAACCCTATCGGGAGTAGTGAGCTCATTAAAAGCAGGCAGGTCACCCCCATCAGAAAGTGTGGCAAGGTACGCACAAAGCCTAGGCAGAAGAGAAAGCACAGCGACAACCCCCGCAACATTCCTAAAACAACACTACCTCTTGGAAAACTGGAAGCTTTTACGAGCCTTCTTCCTACCGTACTTCTTTCTCTCAACTATACGAGAATCCCTAACCAACAAGCCCTCCTCTTTCAGGGCACCCCTAAAACAAGGATTGAAATTTTGAAGAGCCCGACTAAGCCCAAGTCGCAGCGCACCAGCCTGTCCTGAAATCCCGCCACCTTTGACTGTCGCAAAAACATCAAACTTTCCTGCAACATCACAAACACGAAGAGGGAGACACACATCCTGGCAGAGATACTGGTGTCGCAGATAGGATACAAGGTCAGACCTTCCGTTTACACGGAAGCTTCCCGCACCAGCCTTAACCCAAACCCTAGCAACAGACGTCTTCCTGCGCCCTGTGCCATATGCGCGGCCCTGTCTATCAACAACCGGCACTCTCTTAACCTGAGATTCGCTACCAAGCATAATCACCTTCTATTTTTTCTATTTAATGATGCAAAGTCCACAATGCTCGGCTTCTGAGCCTCATGTCTGTGCTCGGGACCAGCGTAAACATAAAGGTTCTTAAACCTTCTGCGTGCCATCGGGCCATCATCCAGCATCCTCTTAACAGCAAGCTTGACAACCTCACAAGGTTTCTTCCCCTTAAGTATTTTAGCCGGGGTCGTACTTTTAATGCCACCGGGATATCCCGTATGCCTATAGTACACCTTATCGGACATCTTGGAACCAGAAAATTTGACCTTGGAAGCGTTCACAACTATCACATTATCCCCACAATCCATATGTGGAGTATACGTTGGCTTAGTTTTACCTCGCAAGATGGTGGAAATAAACGCAGCAAGCCTCCCAACGACAGCATCCGTCGCATCTACAACGATCCACTGCTTCTCTATTTGCGCTTGCTTCAAAAAAAACGTACTCATAGGGATGATTCTAATATCACGTACAATGCCAGTCAACTAGCAGCTTGCATACCATCCTTATACTCATTTTTTTTCGTTGAACTCTGCCTTTTCGTCAAGTAGAGAGTCTAACAACCCTGGGAGAAACACCTTCTCTTCGCTTCTACTTAATTCCGTGGTACCATTGCTAAAAGTCGCGGAATAGGTACGCAAAGAGGCAAAAACTTCATCTGGAATAAGTGAATTAACAGCACTGTCCAGGTAGTTAAGTGCACTAAAACTCTTAGCATTTTTTAACCATGTGGGGAGGTAATACCCAGCCTCTCTTGAACTATTTCCTATCTCATCCCCATTCAGGGCGTAGTAGAAAATATTGAGCACGGCAAACAATAAATAGCAATACGCAATCCCCCGAAGTACACCAAAAAAACCGCCCAAAACCCTATCTGCAGGACCCAACCTTACTGGCGAAATAAGATACAGAATCCAGCCATTGATAAGACCCAGAATAACAAAACTAGTGATAAAGACAGATATCCCTGAAAGCGGAACAACAATCGGCCCAGGTTTGACATCAAACAACTCGAGAAAGATATCAGCATTATGGTAAGTAACCATTACAGAGATGATGACAACAGCAGCACCGAATACTTCTTTGATTGCACCCCTCAGTACCCCGACAAGAATCGTAAGAAGGAATATAAATAACAATACTAGATCGAACATTCAGGACACTTTACGCTTCCTTTGACTCAGGAAGATACAGGAAAATAGTAAAAAAGCCGTAGCATACACGACCCACTTCGGCATCTGTGGCTGGGATAGCATAATTCGAACAATCTTCATAGAGGTATCAAATTTTGCACACTGACTCGTCGAACCATAATCGACTGATAGAATGTTTAACATGCAGTCTCCGTCATACGCGGCTACTATTCCACAAGAACGAAGCTGTTGACCTACTGTGCCAGCAATACTGTTCTGTATTGTGACCTTTCTTACTTCCGGATTGCCAAAAAAACTTCGTTCTTGCAGCACGACTCTGAGCCTTTTAGAGTCATTAAATCTTTCCAAGACACGACTATCCATTTCAAGTGGCAGGTATTCTCGTGTAACAAGATTGATGAAAATCGAAGGCGCCAAAAAAGCAACTCCTATCAGGAAAAGTAGCACTGACTCGTAGAACTTACTCCTAATAAGGAAGTAACCCTGTGACCCTGCTGTTACGCATATTATTCCCAGTATGGAGAAAACAACGACCTGAAACAAATCCAAAGGACCCGAAAGATCGAATCCTAGGATCTGAGGATCTAGGACAAACAAGAAGGGAAGTAACATGGTTCTAATGTTGTATAAGAACGCTTGCACTCCCGTCATGATTGCATTACCACCCGCTATAGCTGCAGCTGCATACGAAGCTAAACCAACCGGTGGTGTAACATCAGCCATGAGACCAAAATAGAAAACAAACAAGTGAACGGAAAATAGTGGAAGTACTATCCCACTCTTATCTGTCACATGCATTAATACCGGGACCATCAGAGTTGAAACAATGATATAGCATGCTGTGGTAGGCATTCCCATTCCTAGGACTATACACATGACTGCTGTAAGGAACAGGGTTAATAAAAGGTTCCCGTTAGACACAATGTCGAGAACACCACCAATTTTTAAACCTATGCCTGTCAAAGAAACCGAACCAACAATGATCCCCGCTGCTGCAGTTGCAACCGCTACTACTGTCATGTTCTTTGAACTCATTATCATTGCATTAATACAGTTAATGAAACCGACACGCACTGCAGAGTAAAACCCCCACTTACGCTCAAGAGCATTTAGAATGACTTCTTTCGTAAGCAGCTCAAAAAATAGAAAAAGTATCGTCCAGTAAGCAGAGAGCGCTGGAGACATTCGCTCCACAAGAAGACACCACACCAAGATAATTAAGGGCAAAAAGTGATGTAAGCCCGTTTTCAGCTTAAAGGCCACGCTGGATTTATCAACATCCGTCGCTTTGCTTAGTCTGTGTTGGTACCACAGGAGCAAAATATATACTAATCCACACAATCCCCCCATAACGGGCATAACATGCGAACCAGCGATTCTCTTCAACCCCGAGAACTGTAAAAATCCCTCTATAAGGATGTAGATACCTGAAACAAGAACTGCAATGGACGCACAAATAAGCAGCAAACGCCAAATCATGGCAGAGAACTTCATATTCTCGGCATTTGAAATGACCTGAGGTGTGGTACCAAGCTTACAGGCTTCAATGTGAACTATATATAGAAGTGCTATATACGTTAAAACTGCTGGTAAAAAAGCATGCTTTACAACTTCGATATAAGGAATTGAAAGATACTCTGCCATTAAAAAGGCAGCAGCTCCCATTACCGGAGGCATAATCTGACCATTTATTCCAGCAGAAACTTCGATAGCAGCAGCTTTTTCAGCGCTGAAGCCCATTTTCTTCATCATAGGAATGGTCAATGAACCAACAGTAATAGTATTCGCAATTGAGGAACCGGAAATCATTCCCATAAGTCCAGAGGAAACTACAGCAGCCTTCGCAGGTCCGCCCCTAAATCTGCTTAAAAGTAGAAACGAAAGTTCGATAAAGAAATTCCCTGTACCTGTTTTTTCCAATAGACCCCCAAAAAGAACATATAAGAAGACAAAGTCTGCAGATACGGAAATAGCTGTCCCAAAAACGCCCTCGGTAGAAAACCATTGCTGTGAAGCAATTGCTGAGAACATGTAGTTCTTATGAGCAATAACATCTGGCATAACTTCACCAAATCTGGAATAAAAAAGAAACACCAACACAACAGCTACAACCGCAAAACCTACTGTCCTACGTGCGGCCTCAAGGAGAACGCATATTCCGCACGCAGCAACCAGCAGATCAATTATTGTTGGAATACCAAGTCTCAACGCAATTTGCTCGTAAAAGATTACTAGATATAAACATGCACATACACCTAGAAGACTCAGCACCCAGTCCGCAACAGGAATGTACCTTTTCTCCGAAGTTGAAAAGGCTGGAAACATCGACAAAGACAAGAAAAGTCCGAATGCAAGGTGTACAGCACGCACCTGGAAATCATTAAAAATGAAAGCATTCGAACCGACATAATTCGCCAGATAAAACTGCAGAGGAGACGCAACCCAAAGCTGAAAAAACGCCCAAGCTAGTGCCACACAAGAAATGACCATGTACAACAATGTACCTTTTGGCGGGCGAGAACCGAGCTCAGACTCGGTCAGATGTTCATAATCTTCCCTTCGAACCATAGTTAAAATAACTCTATAAGAAAAAGAGAAGCTGCACGCTTATATGGATGCAGCATAATTTGTGGAAGCAAACTCCCAATTAAGCAACTGACCCAAAAATGCTGCTACATAATCGGGCCTACGATTCTGATAATCTAGGTAATAAGCATGCTCCCACACATCAATCACGAGCAATGGAGACAAACCATCCACAGTTAATGGTGTTTCAGCATTGGATGTTTTAAGAATCACAAGCTTGTTTTTGAACTTATCAAAAACTAGCCACGCCCATCCGCTACCAAATTGACTTATAGCAGCAAGACCAAGCTGCTCCTTTAATATGTCAAGACTACCAAAATCTCGTATCACTTGTTTCATAAAAGCATCGTCTGGTTGAGGTTTATGCGATGGAGAGCACATGGAGTTCCAGTAAAATGAGTGATTCCAAACTTGTGCAGCATTGTTAAAAATTCCCTCACAACCTTCTCTCCCATGACTTTTTTGTATGATATCAATCAACCCGTACCCATGACTGAACTCACTTTTTACCAACAACTCATTTAGCTTATTCACATAACCCGAATGATGCTTGTCATAATGAAAGCTTAAAGTCTTCTCGGAAATGAGTGGCTCCAGGGCATCTTTGTGATAAGGTAGACCCGGCAGTATAACTGTCATTGCAGATATCATCAATTAACAAAGCAGGATACTACCACTTCGAAACATATTTTGCAAAACTTGGCACAATGTGCGATGAAATAAATAATCCGAGTCTGTGGTAGTTTTTAAGCTGCTAAGTTCATAGTACGTCAATTTGGATGAACTGATTTTTTCGCATGTGAAACTTGAATGGCAACTCATGAATGTCATATCCATTGACTCATCAGGAGAGTTTAATTTTTCTGTAGCAGTGCTCAGAGATGGCGAAATAACGTCCTCTAAGACAATTGAGGGCAGGTTTTCTGAGCACTTTTTTCCCTTTCTTTTCTCTCTAGGAAGGAAAATCTTCGAGGAGATTGATTTACTGGCCGTAAATACGGGACCAGGAAGCTATACTGGCATTAGGGCAGCGATAGCTGCTCTCCAAGGACTGTCAATTTTCTCGAATAAGAAGCTTATAGGTCTCGATACCTTCTCGGTTGTGCTAGACAAATTTGAAAGAAACAATTGGGAAAAAATGAAAAACTGGAACACAATTGCAATAGCATTACGTGGATACAACGACTCATTTTGTTATCTTAAAGAGTTCGAAAGAAATTTTGAGGAACATGCAAAGATTATCAGAATAGACCGGAAGGAATTAGGAAAGATTTGTTCGGATATTTTACTCACCAATGTCCCTGGTTGTGGACATATTTGCGAAGTCTCTGCGGAAGATTTAGCTCTACTAGCGCTTCAACAGAAAAACTTCAAGAATGAATTTCAACCTGTTGTTCCACTCTATATATAGCCAAGATCATAAATAACTATATGCTTGTCTCCAAACCAATGCAGGTCGCCATAGCTTCCTTAACTATCTTCGCGATTTTCTTCGGCGCGGGAAATCTCATATACCCAACTTTTGTTGGCCTAGAGACAAAAGGTAACTTCCTATATGGCTTTCTTGGATTTACATCTACAGGGGTCTTCCTACCACTATTAGGACTAGTAAGCATGATCAAGACAGGATGCAACACAGATGAATTTTTCTCCTTAGCGGGGAAGCAAGTCGGCATAGTGCTAGTAGTATTAATTCTCCTATTAATGGGACCACTCGGTGGAATCCCTAGGTGCATCATAGTTTCTTTCGAAGCACTCAAAGTTATGAGCAGTAGCATCCGTTTTCTCCATTTTAACTTACTTTTCGGCGCACTAACGTTTCTGCTTGTCCTACGTGATAGTGAAATTGTTCAGATCGTTGGTAAGTGGCTCACGCCGGCGTTGATACTGGGAATACTAGTCGTAGTAATCACTGGGATATCATCAAATCACGCAATGTCCGACGCTACACTTTCTGGATTTTCTTCATTCACATTTGCAGTCTTCGAGGGTTATCAAACAATGGACGCGTGCGCGGCAATTTTTTTCGCAAAAATCATACTGGATTACTTCAAAAAGGAAGTACCAGAAGGTAATGCTTTGAACTATTCTTTACTTTCCTCGATACTCGGCTTTTTCCTTTTAGGAATTGTGTACGCAGCGCTGCTTTTCTTGGGTGCAAAGTACGCAACTAATCTCAACGAAATACCAAAAGCAAGCTTATTCAACTCTCTAACATCTCTGGTTGCAGGCAAAGCGTCATCAGTGGTAGTAGCGTTTACTGTCTTTTTTGCTTGTCTTACAACTGTGATTGCGTTAGTACAATTGGTATCAAAATGGCTCACAGAGCGCACTGGCATTGACTTTAGGCTATCTGTTTGCGGAATTGTCATTTGTAGCATGATTTCTGCTTCGTTTGGATTTCGGGCTTTAACCACCTTTCTGGTGGGTATTTTGAGCTTACTTTATCCTGCTCTTATTGTACTCATCTTATGTAATCTGGCTTCTAGCAGTTCTCAGTACGTGCGCAAGTATTCTCCTACGATCTTCTGGCTCGTAGCGGCGGTCAGTGCATACGTAGGCATAGGACTGTGAAGCCACCAAAAATGATAAAAATATTAAAGACAGTGCCTTGATATTACTCCGAAAGAGATATTATCATGATCCCTACCAGTGGTTTCAAAAATAGGTGGCCTTTGGTACACCAAGAAGCAAGCTGCTTTCTGTGTTGTGAAGAGGGAACCTTTGTCGTTTTATCCGTGACTTCGTAACTTTTTTTATAGGTGATATATGGGAAATATCCTTCCGTGGCTAATAGCGACTTTGTTCTTCATGTACCAGTACATACTTCGTGTTCTGCCAAATATCGTAGTCGATGACATAATGACAAAGTTTGACATTTCGTCTGCCGTCCTGGGACAAGTAAGTGGACTCTATTATGTTGCATACACTTTGCTCCACATACCAGTGGGAATGATTCTGGACCGCGTTGGTGCTAGAACGGTGATTTTTGTTGCTGCTTTGTTAGTAGTCATCGGAATGCTGCCCCTGGTTTATACCTCATCTGTAGAGCTCTTGATCGTGGGGAAGTTCATTCTGGGTGGAGCATCTTCAGTTGGCATACTAGGACTGTTGAAAATCATCAGGGACCTTTTCGCACAAGAAAATTTCTCCTTCGTCTTAGGAATCTCAGTATCTGCTGCGTTGGTGGGGGCAATGTACGGTGGGCAGCCGTTGAATTACTGTATACATACATTTGGATGGTACAGTACATTCTCCATGCTTTTGATTGCAGGCCTTGCAATTGCGATTTCTGCTTATGTTTTTATTCCAGCAGGAGAGAAGAAGAGTAGTGAGAATGCAGCTGTAAAGACACTGTCAGAGCTTTTTTCGTTCAAGAAGTGGTTAGTTATTTCACTGATAGGTGGGTTGATGATAGGTCCTATGGAAGGTTTTGCGGATAATTGGGCAACCAAGTTCTTTGCTGTAGTTTATCCTAGCATTGCACCTTCAATGGCAGCTTTTCTACCGTCATTGATACTGTTAGGGGTGGCAGTTGGATCGCCGATTATAGGGTTGATAGTCGCACGTTTCAACAACTATTATTCGATGCTCACCTTTTGCGGAGGTGTGATGTTATTAGGCTTCCAGTTGTTGTTCTATGCACAACTACCGCTCAACTTGTTGTCCATTGTCCTGTTTGCGATAGGCATGGCTTGTTGCTACCAAACACTGGTAATACACCTTGCTTCTTGCATGGTGCCAAAAAATTGTGCGGGAACTGCTGCGGCATGTGCCAATATGATAATGATGGCTTTTGGGTACTTCTTTCACTCAACAATAAGCATTGTGATTGGAGGTGGCATAACAGATCCTGATAGAATCATAGCAGGTCTTTCGGTTATCACGTATTGCCTAGCAATTGCAGTCCTGGCTTTACCACTCTTCTGGAGGTTTTGCGCGAAAAACAAGAATCCGCTCTTAGACTAAAAGCCAGTTCAACGGCTGTCATAAAGGCACATCTCTGTTTCCGGGTACATAGCTTTGAGCCCCATTCTTCTTGCAGTTTCGAAGATTGCAAGAAGGATCTCTTGTCGAGTTGAGGAAAACTCTGTCCAAACCCTTGCTTTCGTGTATGCAATCAGCCTAACGGCAACCACTGAACTTCCTATCTTACTCACATTAAAAGTTGCCTTAAATTGTTGATTGAGCAGTTCGCTGTTCGCGAGAAACAAATCCACTTCCTTTGTAAATTGTGAAATCACCTCACTCTCAGGAAATTCAAATTTCAGGACTTCATCAATGCGTCTTGCAAGAACTTCACTCTCGTTTTGAATAACGATTGTCGAAAAAATTGCATTTGGGATATACATAGGTTTTTTCTCAAGGGTAATTACTCGGGTAAATCGCCAAGTGATTCTGTCAACCACCCCCATGATATTTCTGTCGCTCGAATAAATAAGGTCTCCGACTTTAAATGGCCGATCCAAAAGAATTGTTACAAATCCAAAAAAACTTGAAAACAAATCCTTCGAAGCTAAACCAATAACAACACCACCTATACCACCAACGGCCAAAATTCCACTGATATTGATATTAAGTTTGTCTAGCATCATTAAGCCTACTACCAATAGCAACGCACTTTTTGCAACCGTTGCAAGAACGTTAACCGCAAAAGAATAATTCTCTTCCTTCAATGCATAATGGTTTTCAGCAGTTTTGATTATTCGAATAAACACCCAACCAATACATCCAATAAGTGCAACTTCTAGTGTCATACATAGAGCCCAAAATCTCTCGTGAATGGTGGTACTCTTTAGAGAAAGTAAAAGACCACCTACAATCATCGCAACGAGCGTGGGGTATCTAATATTTTTAAGAAGACGAAAGAAAAGATGTTGTTCCGAACTTGATTGAATTTTCGAGCGGATCAAAGCATCACAAAATAGAATTGCCAATACCACCACTAAGGCAATGAAAATACCACCATATGCCTCAACAAAATTACCCATCACTCCAATATACCCCATAGACAATACCTCTCCATATTGACACCCTCTCTACACGTGTAATACTATCACCACTGGAGTGTGTAAGGCTACAATGTATGCGTTACCGCTTACTCTTCCTCAATTGTTTTTGGGGGTGTAGCTCAGTTGGTTAGAGTGCCGGTCTGTCACGCCGGAGGTCGCGAGTTCGAGTCTCGTCATCCCCGCCATTTTTTCGTAGGACCACAGCTTCGGGGGTTTGTTTATGACACTTCTCTTCGTAACAAGCTGTGATTAATAAGAAACGCTAATGATGGCATGAGTGAATTGAATCTACAGCACGGGTCTTGTGCCGTGTATAATCAGTTTACTTGTATGTGGTTTTATCATTAACCGATGCCTGATTTTACTCTAAAGAAGGACCTTTTGTACGCATACCGCATTATCGGGCATCTTGGTATGGATGATCTCACCTATACTCATATCACCGTCCGCCCAGAAGGTGCAGATTTCTTCTACATAGCAAAGTTCGGTGTTCTTTTTAATCAGGTCACTTTCGATGATTTGATCAAGGTCAGCTTGGACGGCGAAATTCTTGAGGGAAAAGAAGTCACATACAATAAAACAGCTTACACAATACACGGCTCAGTGTATAACAGCCGCAGTGATGTCAATGCCGTATACCACCTGCACACTCAGGCAAGTATTGTAGTCTCTGTTATGGAGTGTGGGCTCCTGCCACTTTCCCAATTTGCAATGCCCTTTTTTGAGAATATCTCGTATTACGAATACGATTCTCTCGCTTTAGACAAAGCGATCCAGGGAACAGATCTAGCTATGAGCCTTGGTTCTAACAAAGCAATGCTGATGCGTTCACATGGTTTGCTAACATGTGGTAACAACTTACAAGAGGCTCTTTTCTATACCAGATTTTTGGAGCAAGCTTGTAGAATCCAAGTTGCGGTTCTTTCTACGAAACAGAAATACATACTTCCGGGATCACATATATGTAGAAAGGCAAGACAGGATATGCTTACATTTGAGGAGAGATTGGGCGAACGCGATTGGAAAGCTCTCTCGAAGTTGTTGGAAGGGACGATCTGATTTATTAAGTCTATGTCTGCAATCCTAGGGTTTTCACGGAAATTTCCGGTAAAGATAGTACGAGCCAAAGGTATACACCTCTTCGACTCCAATGGAAAGCAGTACTGTGACTTCACAAGTGGTATCGCAACCGTCAACTTTGGGCATTGCAACGAATACATAAGCAAAAAAGTCAGTGAGCAAATCCATACGTTGTGGCACTGCTCGAATCTTTTTTCGAGTGAAATCCAAGAACGAACCGCAACAAAACTAATCAATGCAACAAGTTTTGGAGATAAGGTTTTCTTTTGCTCGTCTGGCTTAGAAGCAATAGAAGCAGCAGTCAAATTTATAAAACGATACTTTTATGAATGCGGTGACACAGCTAAAACCGAAATATTAACACTGAAAAATGGGTTTCACGGAAGGAGTGCTACTGGTATTTCAGCTGGTGGCACGGAGGAAGCACGTCGCGGGTTTGCACCTTTGTTAAAGGGATTCACACAGGTAGAAGCAAACAACGTGGATGAACTGAAAGCAAAGGTGAGTCATAATACAGCAGCAGTCATACTCGAACTTATACAGTCCGAGGGTGGAATCTACGAAATAACAAATGATTACCTAGAAAATTTACAGATACTAAGGGAGAAATTTGGATTTCTCTTATGTTTCGATGAAATACAAACAGGCTTCGGAAGAATAGGGCAGCTTTTTCACTATGAAAATCTCGGCGTAGAACCAGATTTACTCACGTGCGCGAAGGGAATGGGTAACGGATTTCCAGTAGGTGGATGTATAGTGAGCAAAGGTATTGCCTCTGTACTTCCACT
Source organism: Neorickettsia risticii str. Illinois (assembly GCF_000022525.1). Lineage (NCBI taxonomy): Bacteria > Pseudomonadati > Pseudomonadota > Alphaproteobacteria > Rickettsiales > Anaplasmataceae > Neorickettsia > Neorickettsia risticii. The sequence continues at coordinate 772,093 of NC_013009.1, forward strand.
TGGTACTCACGGGGGAACCTATTCGGGAAACGCGCTTGCCATGGCAGCTGTTGGTGCGACTTTGGATCTACTAGACAAAGAATTTCTAAGCAATGTGACAAAGATGTCAGAGTACCTCTCGAGCTCTCTAAGAGAGCTTGCAGCACTTCTTCCAGAGCAGATTATAGATATTAGAGGTAGAGGCTTACTCATGGGAGTAGAGATAGCTCAAAAAGTAGATACGTGGGATCTACTGCTTAAATGCTTAGAATCGGGACTGGCACTAAATCGCACGTCAAAAAAACAGGTTCTAAGGATTCTACCTCCCCTGATTGTAGAAAAAAGTAATATAGACTTCGCGGTCGAAGTGCTTTACAAGCACCTGAAAAGTTAGGAGATTGAACAAACAGCCGTGGCTTACTAGCGAATCTCACTCTTCTCTATTTGATGTCATAGCTACGACACCTGCCAACAATCCAATATCTTGATAATTCTTGACGGTCTCCCGTTACTGGAACCATAACTTTCTATTTTTCTCACAACCGACATTCCCCTAACAACCTGTCCAAAAACAACGTGTTTACCATCCAACCAGGGAGTCTCTACTGTAGTAATAAAAAACTGTGATCCATTGGTATTTGGACCACGGTTGGCCATGGAAACCTTTCCGGGACCAGTATGCTTTATGACAAAGTTTTCATCGGGAAAAACATCATTGTTGTATATCGAGTGGCCACCCGTACCATTACCTCGAGTAAAGTCACCGCCTTGTATCATAAAGGAAGGTATTATCCTATGAAACACAGAACCTTTGTAGCCAAACCCATTCTCACCCGTACAGAGTTGAAGAAAGTTTTCTGCAGTTTTAGGTACTACGTCCGCTGCAAGCTCAATCTCTATTTCACCCAACATCTCAGCGCCAGCACCTATCTCGAGACGTACTACGGGATTTGCGTTCTTCTCTCTCATTTGCTGAACCTTATGGAAACTTACGTGCTCGGGATACGATAACACACTCTCTTGAGACTGCAGGAACACTATAGAAGCATACGAGCAACGAATGCCACAAAAAAACAGAACAAACGCAGTGATAGTTGCTACACTCGCCCTCGTCATACTCTAGAATTGAAAGTATCATATGGTAGTACTCGCAATTAAATAAAAAGCTATTAATAGAAAAGCCAGACAACGAAGAGCCTATAACAGTATTTATCCATACATGGAGCTGTAAAGTTTAGCTGCCTTGACGCAGTAATCAGAATGAACCATTCAGAATACCTAAACGTCTGGCAACCTCTCTGTAGTACTTACTTACTCCGCCTAAATCCTTTCTGAAGCGATCTTTATCCATTTTTTCTTTTGTGCCAGTGTCCCAAAAACGACAAGTATCCGGACTAATTTCATCAATTAGAATAATCTGCTCATCATAGAAACCAAATTCAAGCTTCAGGTCCACAAGTGTGATACCGGCGGAGGACAACGAACCACTTAGAAAATCATTTATTCTCCATGCCATGACTTTCATTTCCTCTATCTCGGACTGTCTGAGCCAATTAAATGAAAGAATGTGATCGTCAGTAACCATCGGATCTCCAAGAGAGTCACTTTTGTAATATGTCTCTATCAGCGGAGCATCAAGGGTCATGCCCTCTTCCAAACCGAGCCTTTTTGCAAGACCACCCGCAACTATATTTCGTACGACGACTTCAATGGGTATTAATTCCGCTTTTTTTACAAGCTGCTCTCTCATGTTCAGCACTTTCACAAAATGTGTCTTAATTCCAACATTTTGCAGATTTTGCATGAAGAAGGCCGATATATAGTTATTAATTACTCCCTTACCTGGAATAACAGAATGTTTCTGATTATTATAAGCCGTAACATCATCCTTAAAATGCTGCGTTACAAGGTTAGGATTGTCAGGAAAACTAAACAGTATCTTAGCTTTCCCTTCGTAGATTTTTCGCCTTTCCCTCATTGTCAACCCAACACTCAAAGACCCCAAAAAGTACCAGGATTATAGCATAAAGCAATCTACTTAACGATGTAGAGAAAGTTTATTTTGACTTTGACTACCAGATATGAGTCTAAAGTGAGTCCTTCCTTTATAAAACAAACGTTTGATCGCAAATCCATACTATTCTCAGAAACATAAGAAGCAAGATATGACGTATGGTTTGGACTGGTTTCAATTCTATCTTTCCCTTTTAGTGAGAGTATAGTGTGGACAAACTTCCATTGTGTACTCAGAATGGAAATGTCGCCTATGGCTGGTTTTGAACGACGAAGTTATGTTTAAGGGAATAGTGCAAACACTAGGTTTAGTGACAAAGTTAAGCATGAGGGATAGAGAAATTTGCCTTGTAGTTGATGCAAAAGAATTGGCACAGAATGTGGAACTCGGTTCTTCTGTAGCATGTAATGGTGTTTGTCTCACAGTAACTTCCATCACCAACACAGAACTAGAATTCTATGTCTCTCAGGAAACATTTAGTAGAACGAATTTCCATGCACTTGAGGAAGGTTCGAAGGTAAACTTGGAAACTTCTCTGAGGATTGGTGATACACTCGACGGACATTTTGTACAGGGCCATGTTGATGAAACTACTACAATTACTGCAATAGAAAAAACTGGTGAATCACACGTTTTCACGTTTGCCCTTACAGAAGGGATTTCACCGTTTATAACGTACAAGGGTAGCGTCTGCATCGACGGTACCTCTCTCACGGTTAACGAAGTATTTGAAAATAAGTTTAGTGTCAACATCATTCCATATACTTGGAGTCACACTATTTTTCACAGCAACAAAGTTGGCGATAAGGTCAATGTGGAGAGCGATTTGTTAGCTCGCTACCTAAAACGATTGTTCGAGCATAGCAGACTTGTGGTATAGCACCGTTACATCTGTACGTGATGGTGCGGGATCGCCACTTATACTTGATTTCTCCTCTATTTAGGCTTACTAACTTCACTCTGTAATGACTCGACTCACACTCGGTGACATGTTCCATAGTTTTACCGTATCTTGACCCAGTTGCCTTTTCTTTTGGCCCTATTACGGTGAGATGGTACGCCTTTGCATATATTTTTGGTATAGTCTACGGTTATCTTTTTGTTTCGAAGCACTCGAATCTTACATGCAAGGAGCTAGATAGTCTTTTTTACTACACCACACTGGGAATAATCTTTGGTGGTAGACTGGGCTATGTCGTTTTTTATAATTCGACCTATTACATCGCAAATCCACTTGAAATATTGATGCTGTGGCGTGGAGGTATGTCATTTCACGGTGGCCTTCTCGGACTGATACTAGCGCTGTTTCTTTTCTCGTGTCAGCACTTGTACAAATTTTTCTACCTTACAGATTTAATTACTCCCACTGCAAGCCTAGGTATTTTTCTTGGAAGGATCGGGAACTTCGTGAATGCGGAACTATATGGTAGACCAACAACGCGTAGTTGGGGTGTCATTTTCCCAAATGGTGATGGTCTCCCTAGGCACCCAGTACAGCTCTATGAGGGATTCCTTGAAGGGTTTCTCCTTTTCTTAGCTATGCAACTACTCTTCTTCAAGACACCTATCTTGAAATACCCTGGAATGCTATCCGGAATCTGGCTCAGCTTATATGGCTCGACAAGGATGATTCTAGAGAATTTTAGGGAACCAGATCCTCAAATTGGTTATTTCTTTCACTTTGTTACTATGGGACAAATTCTGTCTTTGCCTATGATAGGAATGGGCATTGCGATGATTTTAATCGCGACAAAGACGTTCAAGGAGTATGTCCCAGGTAACTGAGACTCAGCGGCCCTTCGGCACAGATCTTGACAATACGGAATTCTATCCGGACCGCACCCTCAAAAAGGAAACACAAATACCAAGCAGAATGAAAGCCATTATTTGATGCAGCAATGCAATATCAATTGGTATATGGAAAAGCAGCGTTAGAACACCGAAAAACATTTGCAGCAACATCATTGATGCCACCAAAAAAACTCTCGCACGAAACGCTCTATCGTAAAAGAATGAAATTACAAGACATATAAGACACACAAAGGTCAACAGGAAACCATTCATTCTATGCAAAAACTGCACAGCAACTGGATCATCGAACCACTTTAAACTTACTTTATGAAATATCTCAGCAGGAAAAAATTCTCCATTCATCAGAGGAAATGTACTGCATATGAGGCCAGCTTTCAGCCCAGCTACAAGGCCTCCAAGTACAATTTGCATACTCAAGAGGAACATAAGTGAGCACCCAACTAGGTACCATTTGAACAGTGGTCCCTCGATTACTGTCGGTGATAGAAATTCGTAGACCAACACCATGAAAAGTAAAGATGCACAAAAAAGATGCAAAGCAAGTCTATAGTGACTAACGGCTGGCACATCTAACAAACCGCTTTTAACCATGTACCACCCAACAAATCCTTGTATTAGTCCCAGGATCAAAGCAAAGCATAACCTCAATTGGGACTCCCTACCTAGATTACCTACAACGAAAAAATAAACCAAACCTATAAAGAAAACTAACCCCAGTATCCTTCCAACAAGCCGGTGAAAATATTCTACCAAGTAAATGAACTGAAACTCAGCGTAGGAAATGGAAAAGTGACGTACTTTATACTCAGGAGTATTTTTGTACTTATCAAACTCCTTCTGCCATGCATTCTTGCTAAGTGGTGGAATCACTCCAGTTACTGGCTTCCATTCAGTAATTGATAATCCAGACTCAGTTAATCTCGTGAAACCACCAATTGACACCATTGACAATATCAGAAGTATACAGACAGCAAGCCATGTTCTATAAGACATTGCAATCACACTCTTTAGCAACTTCAACACGGCAATGATCACATAAAACTGTGCAATGAAAAAGTTCGTATATACAAATACTGAAGGAGAAGCAGGCTCTTAAAACTAAATTCGATAAAAAAAGCGAATGAGTAGTTTTGAGTTGGATTAATGAAGACGTTGAAACCATTCATGAATACGTAGTACAATCCACCTTATTGTGTTCCTGCTGTTGGAGCTAGAAATGAAGAGGACTTATCAACCAAGTAAAATAGTACGTAAAAGACGGCATGGATTTAGAGCTCGTATGGCGAGCAAAAGTGGCAGAGCTATAATCAATAATAGGAGAAGAAAGGGTAGACACGTCTTGTGCGCTTAAGAGGAGTCAGAACTCTTTCTGGCAGGACGTTTCGGTACTATCAATGTAACAGCTTTGGCTGTCGTTCTGGGAGTGTTCTGCTACTTGTATCGCGCGGGACAACCGTGGAGCCTATGGTGGGGTTTATAGTGACAAAAAAGGTCGGTTCTGCGGTTAAGCGGAATAAGGTTCGCAGAAAATTACGTGCATTGCTTCCTTTTCTTATCTCCATGAAGAAACTGCTGAACCGTGCTTATATATTCATTCCCTCACCTGCGTCTGTGTTTTCCGACTTTTCAGCAATAAGGGAGGATGTGTTGTCTTGTCTGGAGAGGGCAGGTCGCTCGCATTAGCTATGATGCTGTCCATCTTTGCCTTTGTTTTTTGCTGCGTCCTGTTGTATCTGCAAAACGGCAGAGGCTTTTTCGCCAGTCTCGCGGTACTTGCGATTACTTTCTATAAGTATGCAATATCACCGCTGAAACCACGATGTTGTATATACGAACATACTTGTTCGGAATACGCATTGGAAATGTTAAAGACACATCCCCTACCAAAGGCTATATTCCTCTCTCTCAAGCGTCTTTTGAGCTGTCACCCGTTTGTGCAGCATAAATTCCAACAAAACTGTACAAGGAAGACTTTTAATAAGCACCTCCCGAAATAGTACTATTAGGTATTATTCCTCGGGTTTTTCCTCAGTTTCAGTAACCTGGCCTGGCAATTTCCGCCCTTTACGTTTCCTCGTAGACTTCTTGGCTTGCTTTTCTCCTGAAGTAACACTATGCAAAGGATCTTCAGATGTACTTTGTCTGTCTGCAGCACCTTTCATAAGGGAGGCAAAAATATTTTCACCATCCTGAGTGACATTAGAAAACGCAGAAGCAGTGTTTCCTGTGTCGGAACCTTGAGTAATATCTTGTCCCATTCTACCATGGGACGCTGACTCGAGACGGGTTTCATCAGTACTCATATCTTCAGGTAATCTTCCTGAAACATCAGACGTACCAATTTCTTCCCCTGCGGAATCACGAGGCGTTTCTTCTACAGCGGTTCGAGGTGTTAATTCTGGAGACATCTCATCAGTACTCATATCTTCAGGTAATCTTCCTGAAACATCAGACGTACCAATTTCTTCCCCTGCGGAATCACGAGGCGTTTCTTCTACAGCGGTTCGAGGTGTTAATTCTGGAGACGTTTCATCAGTATTAACAAATTCAGGAAGCTCCAACGAAATATCAGGAGTTGTGTTTTCGAATTCGATCTCGCTATATGAAGGAGGTAATGAATTAGGATGATGTGATAGATTTTCATTAGCGTCTGAACTTTTATCTATCGAAAGATCATTCTCAGTAAAACTAGAGAAATCAGCAGTTGGCTTTTCATTCCGTTTTACATCATCCACGCGTTCCGGTAATTTCTCACGTTGAATGCCAAGATAGTAATCATGAATTTTTTCCCGTTCACAGACGTAGAGTTTATGTAAACCACCAAAAAGACTTTCCTCCTTTGCTCCAACGAAATACTTATCCGACATGTGTTTAAGACCACCAAAAAGCATTTTTATTCCTGGTGAATCACTTAAATCCCTAGTACCTACAACCGATACAAGATGGTACCCAATGAGAGCCTGTGTATAGTTGATTTGCCTAAAGGCTTTTTTCTCATAATAGTGATCACTGAGCTCTGAATTCACACCCAAGAGATAACCTGTACCCTTGACTATACCACTGGAGACGTCACCGACAGTTGAGAGTACTTTCATTGTGGTTTCACCCAAGTTTGTCTCGTTTAATTTGGCTGCGATAGTCTCACCAACACGACTTCTGAGAGAAGCAATATCATCTATACCGCTGCGTACTCTACTAAGCACAGGAAGCTTGTCGGCAAGCGCACCTATAATCATTTTTCCAGCTCTGTAGAGTCCACCTATACCATCCTGAGCAGCATAAGCACCACCTATCACAGCTTGGAATGGTGATGCACCAACGAGCGCCGCCCCTATAGACTGACAAAGGTCCCTCATGTGGAACATAATCACCGAAAGAAGCAACAGAACAAACACCTCGGCCATATCAAGCAGGCCAGAATCAGACTCTCTTATCTCCTCTATCCGCTCCCAATCTGCTCCTTTCCCAGCAAAACCAGCAATCCTGCAATCAGCATTGCTAATTTGTGGATCATAGAATGGATAATCAACAAATCTACAACCTTTTTCTTTGTAATAAGGTGGTATATCAATCACTTTTGCACCACCAGTAAACTCAACTCGTTTACTCTCCCACATGTGAGTTATACTGAGCGGCATAAACTTCTGCCCAGGTGTCCAAGCGTAAACGGAAACATTAAATGGAAAAACCCAGAACTTGTTGCAACAGACCGTGTAACCTGTGTTTCTATAAAATTGGTCCTTTATCATTGCTGAAAACAGCGAAACTACAGTAAAGATCATTATCGCTTGGAAACAGAAACTCAGTGCCTGGGTAAACCAGTTATCGAAAGTATGTTTAAGCTGTCCGAATAGCATTCCCAAAAATAGAATTGGCATCAAAACAATCAACACCGATATCCCTACGAGGGCGGTTATGTAAACAACAAAAGCATATGCAACAAGTACAACGTAGATTACCAGTATAAAGAAAAGGATTAACCACCAAAAAACTCCCAATGGATACGCAAGTAGGATCGCCTTGACTTTTGTCGAAACGAGCATCTTGAACAAAATGTTCACGGTATCATCAAGAAAAGCAAAAGGTCGATCTGGCTGGTAACCAGCACCAGTATGAGAATTTACCACTGCTATGACTTCATTTAGTCCATCTATAAACAGACGGAACAAATTGTTATAGAAAAAATCCCAGCTACTCGGAGAAATTAGCTGAAGAATAATTGCCATTTTTAAAACTTTTATCAGTAACTCACTTGGCGGACTTTCAGACATTCCCATAAGGAACCTAAGACCTGTGAGAACAATCATCAGAACTATTAGCGCCTTCACTAATGAAACATAGTCGTTATTAGACGTAATGGCCCTGTATATCGCCTCGTTCTGTCCGGTAAGAAGATCCTGTAGCGTGGAACGTACACTCTCAAAAAATTTTGCAGTATTTTTTGGATCAACCACTCCTGTACGAAATTCCAGAGAATAACCACCCATGTTATTCTGGTAGAACACGTCCATAAGTTTGTAGTAGATTCTCCAGTCAGGTTCCAATTTTAAACGCGTGCAATCGCTTGTAAAAACCGACTTTATAGTAATATTATCGCCCGTGTATCCAACGTGGATTGTTGGAGAAGATGGATTTGCAATGGAGGAAAAAGTAGTATTAGGATTCGGATCACCAGGACGGTGAAAAAGTAGATACAATCCATACCCCTTTTCTAATATGCATCCAGACTCGGAAAATTTAGGATCTATTTTTGCACCGTTAATCAAGCAACCTGTTGTAATATCGGTCATTTGTGCTGGCAAGTAGGTGCAGGACTGGTTTGGAAAATTCCTCCTAAATTCTTCACTAGCTCCATTCAAAGCGTCGTAGTCAATGTCTCCACAACGGAAAACCTTTTGTATTTCGTCCTTAGAAAAACGGAGCGCGCTACGCGCAGGCATAAACAACCACCGTCCCTCCACATTCAAAGTGATTGGTTCACCCGAAGTAACATAACCGGAATCCTCCCAGCGCATCAGCTGCTTGCCTGAAGTATTGTCCTCTAAACCAAGCAGTGCTGCATCTGACTTAAGAAGTGGGCTATCACGCTCAATTAACGCGGAAGCACTTGACTTAGGTATACCAAAATCGTCTGCTGCTATACATCTTGGACACACATTTTCACATTTTTCACAGCCAGACAGTAAAAACAGTCCAAATATGAGTACAAGAACGCGCTTCAAAGCATTCGGATAGTATCGTGTTACACAATTACTTACTTTTGCTACCCTAATCTTTTTCATCATCACCTACCTGACTCTGGATATGAGTTTCATCATCCGGTTCAGCACCCTCTTTATTAGAGTTTGTGTTCTCCACTGCTAGAGAAGTTTGTGAACTGTCTTCTTTACTTTCTCCTCCAGAAGGACCTAGCAAAGTATAAGGATCTTGATCACCCACCTCAGCGTAAATGTGCTCTTCATCAGGAGGACCTCCTTCGTAAATAGGATTAGGTATACTTCCTTCATCAGGCCTGCTCCCAGGAGCACCAGCTAAACTGTAAGGACTCTGATTACGCACATCATCTATTTCAGCGTAAATGTGCTCTTCACGAGGAGAACTTCCTTCGTAGATAGGATTAGGTATATTTCCTTCATCAGGCCTGCTCCCAGGAGCACCAGCCAGACTATAGGTGCCCTGACTCCCACTTGTATCAGTCTGCACTCCACTACTCATGACGGAAGCATTGGACAATTCTTCATTGTTCAAAGGTGCAGACTTCATATTCGGATCTTCGGAAGAATCCTTTAAAGAACTACGCTCCGCTTTCTCCAGTGTATCGTCTGTACCTGAAGGTACTTTTTCAGCATCCTCAGTAACCTCCAACGTAATACTACGTCGGCTACGAGCACGTGATCTAAGTGCGTGCCCTATTTCGGACTGAGTTGCATCATCCAAACCAACAACAGATAACATAGCTTGATATGCAGCATGACCTGCATCGGAGGGACTACCACCGCCTGTAACACCGGTATAACCCATCATTGTACCAGTGATCATGTCCACCATAGAATCCGTTATCTTCAGGAAGCTCTTCATAGAGTGAGCCACCAAAAGAAAAACAATCACTGAAACCAATGATACGGGAAGACCCATGAAACCAGAACTAGCACTCCCTGGAATAAGAGAACGGTCTAAAACACCCATTCCGGCATCAAATCCTATAGGTATGAGCGAACTGATAATGCACAAGTCACTCCCGAATATATCTGTGGAAACAACGCAACCAGAACAGACACCAAAATTATTCACTTCGTATAACGTTGCCATCATTACTGCATTTAATAACGCGAGGGTTCCAAAAATAAAAATTGGGCGCAAAGCGAAAGAGATCAACATTTTGAGCCAACCCTCAAACAAAGGTTTCGTTCTTTGGAAAATCAAGAAAGCTATAAAGATAGGTGCTAATAAAAAAAGTAAACCTGTCGCAATCAATATCATGAGATAGATCACCATTGCCTCGATGATGCAACTGAAAAAGAGGAATACACCCCACAGTATGATTGACATGACAAGCCAACCTACAGGACCTGAAAGAAAAAGAGCTAGCATCCTTAACCAAAACTGGTTTGTTATTATCACACCAACAGTTCTATCTAGAAATTCAAATGTGCTATCCGGAGAATATTTCCCACTTAGGCTGCCAGTGAAATAGTAGATGAGCTCATTGGAAGAATTAACAAAAAGGTCAAAAATTGTTTCGCCAAAAAACTTCCAGCTATAGTCGCTCACTAAGAGCAAAATGAATGCTATCTTCATCACCCGCAGTACAACATCTGACTTTGGATCTCTGATTATCCCAAGTAGAAAGGACAGCCCATAAGTGACAAGGTAAAGCACTATCAATGCCCGAACAGCAGGTGCAATTTTCCCAACAATTGCACTATAAATTTGTACCACTACTCCTGTTGCCTCAGGTTTACCATACGGATCTTTTTGACCCTTCCCATAAAACAGTTTTACGATTGCATGGTAGATCGTGTTAAAAGGACCGGAGAAGTTTGGGTACCACTGTTCTTGCACTATGCTGACCGTATATTTGTTATCTTCACTAGGAAGGTATTTTCCCGTTTTTACGGCTTTCACCAAACTACTATCAGTAGCTCCTGCTATACCAAAATAGACGTTTCCACTCCCGTTAAAAGAAAGACTGTAAGTACTTGGGTTGATATCTTGCGGGTTAACAACTGCCCTCTTCGGAGTACCAGTATTGAAGCGAAGTTCGTGCGCGTTTGGATGCGTAGTACCAGGCGCAACACTTGGCGGACTATCACCAATATAGACATAAAGTTTTTCCCCATTTTGGTACGAGCAACTTTTCCGAACTCTTACACGGTAACCTGAATATACAGAATTTTTTGAAGAACCTTCTTTACCTGCAATCCCAAGAAGCAGCGGACTTCCTCCAGTGATACTGCGCGGAATGGTAAACCATGTATTCAACTCCAATGATGGTACAGATCCACCATACTCATCAACATTAATACATTTTTTTATCCTATTACCGTAAAGAATGGTTTCTTCCGTACCAATGTTATAAATACACAACTGAGCTTCATCATCACTTCGCAATAGTGCGGACTTATTTCCGCCAGCTTTACCTATTTTCGCAACAAGTAAATCAGCCCATGCCTTCTCTAAATCTGACTTGTTCCTTGTGTGTGCACGGAAGCAAGGATTTAAATTATCAAAATCCTCATCGTACCTAATACTATAGATTCCATCTTTATACACACCATCCGAAACAAAATTTCCGCACATTTTGTTTACCTTGTACGTCTCAAACCTTTTAAGGTTTCCTTCATCCTTTTTCGAATCACAAGAATCCTTATACTTGTATTCCCAGCTTATCTTCCTTCCTTTACGAATTTCTTCGGGGTCAACTTGACTCTTGAAACCAACATCACAAAATGTTTCATCAGACAAAATATGTGGAACAATGACCCGCATATCGACCGCAGCTGCCTCTATCCACTTGGCACTACCACCTCCAACTATGACCCTATTGCTTCTTGGGGTATAGCCGTTTCCAACAAGAGATGAATTCAATAACTCCCCCTTCAACGAAGGAGGAAGAAACACTTGCAACTTATGCTCACCCCTTTGTATACGAACCTCTCCACCAGCTTTGCATATAGCAACTGGATCCGCATCATCTCCAGAAACAAGTTGTATCTTTTTACCTTTTACGTCTTTAAAATCTTCCTTGTTGTACCAGGAAAACCCAAGTGGTATGTTGTCGCAATCCACTAGATTGACACTGACTACGGGAATCAACTCAAAGAGCACCTTGTCTCCTGGTGAAACTTCTAGATAAGTATCAACATAGTACCTTTGTAAAGTTGTTGACGATTTCTCACATAGAGGTTCCTTATTCTTAACATCCAAAAGGTCTGATGGGTTATGTATGCCTGGAGGAACACCATCTGCACAAGATCTGTTACTTACATCGATTACTTGACAATTCCACTCGGGACACATTTCAAATTCCTTTTTATTGAAAAGTTTCCCACATAGGTCTATGTCACCAATGACACTGAGAGGTACTTCTTCACCTTCTCTAATTTTGATACCTGAATCTACCCACAACGTGCTAGGCTTGGAAGGATCCATACCCTCCATATAGGCGGGTACAATGACACTTGTAAAGTTTGCGTTTACACCATCACCAGGATAGATGCACTCAACGTCACAAGCGCTTAAAAGAAACAATAAACCCAGGACTACTCTACGCATAAATACCCCATTATCTACCACGTTTTGGTGGTTTCTCAGGCTCATCTTTCTCCTGATCGAGTTCTTTAGTGTGTCTCATATGTGCTTTTTGATACTGTGTTTGAGCATCTTGGCCTACAATCGCTTTCATACTATCCATAAATTGCTCTGCAGGAACTGTTGCATCAGATGCAATCGCACCAAAAATTGAACTAGAAAGAATTGCAGCTCTCGAAGTGAATGCCACAATTGCATTACTAATCACAATGAACGACACCACTAAACTTATACCTATCGGCATCCCGCCTGCATTTTGTGCGACCATTATCCCTCCCGTATCGTATGAGGTTGGTAAATACACGGCAAGTAGGCAGAATTTGAACAGTACAAGATCTGGTTCAATCACACATCTCGGGCAAATCTGGAAATCGAAGAGTGCGTAAATTATTCCCAAGCCAACTTCTGTCAATACTGCGAATGCAGCAAATGTGATAACAGGAGTCACGGCCACTTGTGCCAAGTTTTTTATCCAGTTATCAAAAATGGATTTTGTCCTCTTAAAGAAAATCATGGAGAGAAAGATTGGTGCAAGACACAGAAGTATAGCCACCATAACAATCGACATAACGTATGCAACGATGATTTTAAGCATGGCCATAAAAATCTGTATTAGGCCCACAAGTATCAAAAAGAAATACAGGATCCCTAAACCACCAGAAAACAAAAAACTAAAGATTCTGAGCCAATTCTCTTGTGTGCTAAAAGGACCAAGTACTTTATCAAGAAATGCAAAATCTACGCCATTCATGTCGCCAGAAAAGTAATTGATCAACTGTCCAGAGCCCTCCACAAAAAGTTGAAACAAATTCTCATTAAAAAATTTCCAGCTATTGGGACTAAAAAGAACTGCAACTATGCCAAGCTTTACAAGTAGGATGATCAGATCGACTTGAGGCGTCCTAACAAGACCAAACAAGAAGGCTAAACCGTAAACAAGTATGTAAAGTACTACAGAAGCTTGCACTGCCATTGTAAGCGTACTGCCTGCCACTGCTTTATAGACACTCCCTACCGCACCAGCAACATCGTCACCCTCGCTGAACCTGCCATATTCATCGACTGTCTTGCCGTACAAAATCCTTATTATTTTACTCTTTACACTGTTGGTTGCTTTGCTAAAAAATTTTGTACCGCCTTGTCGCTTAAGAACATAGTGTAGCGATATGTAACCCCGGCTTCCCGCCTTCCCATCTCCTCGTTGATCTACTATTCCCATGTATACAGATCCCTTTCTATCTATTAGATTGGCAGAGTCTGGCACCAAAAAGGCACCCCCTTCACCATGAACTGAAGGTTCAAAGTTAGGCCCTTGATCAGAGATATACACATTCACTCCATCAAAACCAGGAATATCGCATTTCCTACTCACTTTGAGTCTAAAAATACCGCTCTGCATAACATCCGGATCAGATGAACCGAATTGTAGTTCCATTGACTTATAGGACTTTGAAGAAACCCTAAAGAATTTATTTAACGAAACCGTTGTGCGACCAGAAAAATAACCCCCACTTGTGACGCTACAAAGATCCGGAATACCCACATTACTTCCACACAAGTAAGAAAGCTGCCCATTATCATCCTTCAAAGAGAGATCGAGCCACCGCAAAACAAGATCTCCACCCTCAAATTCAACCAAGGCCTCCTTTTTTTTTATAAATTGTTCAGCTCTCTCTATAAGTACTTTACAGTACCTATGTAGAATAACCCCAGGGACTCTCCCCCTTAGATTTTCTATCTCCTTTTCATACCGCGCTAAATCTTCTCCAAAAACTACAGCTTTACACAAACCGACCGTGCCAATCGATTGATCTATACCGCTACTCATACTGTAGACAACCTTAAACTTGTCTAGAGCACCTTTACTACTAATCACCAGATTAATCCCCGGCGCAAAAAGACTCCCATAGGGCTCCCCCCTACGCTTCATACATTCCTGATAATTTCCGGGGTAGATTCTTGCATCTTTACCTGCACAAATATCATTATTAATCAACCCAGGTTCCAGTGCGGGCCTCAAACCTATGAGAACCTCATCACCTTCAAGAAGATTAAGATCAACCTCAGCTTTGCCCCCTGGAAACTCAAGATCCACCGACCTACAACTAGGAGTATCACAGAGATTCTCACCATTTTCGTTCAAACAATTATCAGGACAAGGAGGATAACAAAGTGAATAATCCTCAGATTTTTCAAGTCTATATTCAAATATATCACCCTTTTCTAGATTGATACCCAAGTTAACCCAGTGGGTCCTAGCATCACGGGCTTCTCCTTCACCAACACCCATATACTCCAGACAATTCCTATCACCTACATCACCTGGATTGGGACAGACTCGCAAAGTACCTTCTCTAATGTCACTAGAGCTGGCACCGGAAATACACTCTCCAGCACATCCAGATAAACAAAGAAGAACCAACAAACAAACAAGCGCAAAACCTTTATTGGGCACAGTAACCCCTCCAGCTCTGATTCTGACCTCCGTCAGCATCTTGTATACTGTTTGCTCAACCCGCACCACCCGCACCACCTGCACCACCTGCACCACCCGTTCCTCCAGCATTATCTGTTCCAGCACCTTCAACTGTTTGGCCACCAGAATTTCCTGATCTCGAACGTTTTTCTCCAAGTTTCTTGCCTATATTCTTTCCTCCTGCAACTAGGGTGCTGGCAGTATTAAGCGAAACAGCAGCGAGCTTCCTTGCCATAGCTTGAGGACTGCTAACATGTCTTGAAAGATCTGCTCGGAAATTACCAACGAGCTCCGCAGCCAAGCCACCCAAAATACCAAGGAAGTGGAAAAACAAAAATAGCATTAAGGCCATCATGCCCAGCTTTATCCATAAAGCATTAGTGGCTGAAGGGTCACTAGCAATCGTAGTTACATAAATACCAAAAAGTAACGGCTTCTGCGTAAGTGACATCTCCTGAATCACACATGCGAGAACTGCAGAACTCCTCAATTCTCCGTCTGCATTTTTCTCTTTACACTGGTCTGGATTCGCAAGCTTATAGCTGTAGTAACTCCGCACACCATCCAACTTGGAGACACGCTGGAAGGTCAAGTCATCAAAGAAAAGCTTATCAAAAACAGAGAAAACAAGAGCCAAAAATCCAAACAGAACTATAGGGTAAAGGGAGTAAGCCATCACTTCTTTCAACCAGCCTTCGAAGAAAGGTTTCGTTACCTGAAACAAAATCATCGGAATAAAAATTGGAGAAAAAAGTATAAGTATCGTAAGCGCGATTATTGCCAGTATAAAAAGATGAACTATCCACAGGATAATGAGAAACATAAGTATCACGTACATTAGGACCAACAAGGCAATTACCAGCTGTCCTGCAAAAAAGAATGCCAAGATCAATACGGGTACCATGTATATCCCTGCGCCAAGCGCACTTATCGCACCAGCCGTTATGACTGTTGCTACACCCCCACCAGCAACAGTCGGATTACCAAGAGCACTACCCAAGTAGAACGCCACCCTACAATCTAACCTATCCCAAAGAGTCATGTAGGAGAGATTTTTTAATTCTAATTTTGAGAATATCGATAAGTTGCCACCGCCTTCCGGCTTCAGCGAAGAACAACTTAATGCACCTGAATCAATAAACTTCTTCAATTCAGCGAAGTCTCTTTTATGACCTGACTTGACAAAAGCCTCAAAACACGCCCTTTCCTCAGCGGAGAGGGCCTTCGTAACCACGAGCTCATTATACTCGGATGAGTCGAAGTCACACACATCTTTTTTTCCTCCTCCACTGTAGACGATATCTGCCAGACCGGTAGAGAGCGTCAGCAATCTATCATAGTAGACGATCATTCCATCACCTATCGTGAAATAAGCAATCGCAGCAATTTTAAGGACAAACATTGTCCACTCTTGTACACCGCTTACACCACCGCTTAGCAGCTTGAAACCAAATAGCAGAATTGCTAGTACCAGTACAGCCTCTACGGCGGTCTTTAATTTTTTCTGTGCAATAACTAAGAAACCGTCACTTTCTCCATCTCTACAGTCTGAGACTAAAATATTTCTCAATGATTCCCTAATACACTGAACTACCAAAGATGTCATCGGGAACTGGGCCTTAGCAATCAGACCTGTCACACCGTAACATGCGCTACTTATGTAACAACTGAAACAACCTGAATTATCGTAACTTAACACCCTGGAAAGATCGTCAGGATCATAAATCGGCTTTGATTTGATGCACATAGGCGCAGGATCGACAGGATCCCTCAAATGACAACCAACTTTCGCCCTTCTAGAAAACGTAACATAGCCGCAAAGCTTGGATCCATCATACTCAGCTGAAAAAACATAAGGACCTATTCTCTTACTTTCCATGTTTTTCAGTGTTACACACTGTATCGAGCGCACACTTACCTTTCTTTTCATGTCTAGAAGTGTGTCCAAACTTTGGATTTTGTTCTCACCACCTAACACACCAAGATTAATTGCAGTGAAACTACTTTCCCTGCTGTCCAATTGAGTTTCCTGCCCTACTCTGGAGATATAACCCCAATCAAAAGGCTCTCTATAACATATTTCAATGTACTTTCCGTTCTCTGCTCTGTTGCGTGGCCAAGCATATGTGCAACCCTTCGCATTACTATTGATTTCATTGCTCTCTTTCTTGTCGCAATAGGCCATTTTCTCATCGGAGCAGACTTCAGCTCCCGCACTCTCATCCTGACAGTATTTGTAGTATCCAGTATGCGTTCTAAGAACCGGGTTTCTAACAAATGACCAAAGGCAACCTACCAGTTGCATAGCTGAAACTACCGCACCAGCTATCAATCCAAGACCAACAGCGGCCATGATCGTACCGCTGCCAGCAATAATCATTATTCCAGCAACAATACCGGCAATCAAACCAATGAGTGCAAAAGCTACATCGGTTCCACATTCAGGGTAAGATGCTTCACCCGGCATTACTTTTGGTAGCGCAACCTCTTCTGCATGTGCATAAGAAAAGAAGAACCCGCTTTTAAGAAGTAGTATATTATTGTCCAAAAGGTTGAGTGCCAAGAGTAACAGTATCCCTCTGAGAAAAAGCTTCATTGCCGATCTAACTCCTTCACTTTTTCATAAAAAATTGGAAGCCATTTCACTGGTTCCTCACCATACTCTTCCATAATCCGGTGCAGGAGCAGTACCGTGTCCGCCCGTCCAGATAAGACTGAGATAATATCTTCCATTCCACT
Organism: Neorickettsia risticii str. Illinois; assembly: GCF_000022525.1. Classification (NCBI taxonomy): domain Bacteria; kingdom Pseudomonadati; phylum Pseudomonadota; class Alphaproteobacteria; order Rickettsiales; family Anaplasmataceae; genus Neorickettsia; species Neorickettsia risticii. The sequence continues at coordinate 789,924 of NC_013009.1, forward strand.
AAGATTTATTCGCGCTATAACAGCACTCATAGCCTGTTTTATCAAGAAAAACCGCGTAGCTGGATCTGTGTGTTTGATAAGAGTGTATTCACGCTCGCTAAGCATAAACACGGATCTATAAACATCTGTTGCTTTAAGGTTTGGCAAAAAAACCTGCGTTGCTGTCTGCTGAACCAGAGTATCACTTATCGCACTCTTACTTGCATCCTCTACACTTTGGGTAGCGAATATAACAAATGTATTCAGCTTCCTCAGAACTTTAAGCCAATCCTTAATTGTGGGCGCAAAAACTGGATTATCTATAAGGGCCCAAGCCTCATCTAACACAATCATGGAAGGAGACCCATCCAATGAGATGCTTATTCTATGGAATAAATATTGCAAAACAGGCGCAAGCGACGCACTGTCTCTAAGGAGGTGTCCCATTTCAAAGCCAAATACACTAGCCTTCGAAAAATCGAGACAATCTTCCTGATTATCAAAAAGTGTTGCATGCGAACCATTCCCATACCACATTAATAGGCGAGTAGCCAAACTATTGTCACCTTCCAACCCAAAAAACGCAGAAAGATTGCTAAGAGTTCTGTCTGCTTTATCGAGCTTAAAATTACCTGCCACCGCATCATTTAGTGTTGCAATATCGGCCGCAGTGAACCTATCTCCATTGACAGAGGCCAGAATCTTTAACCACTCTGTCAAGAAGGTTCTATTCTCAGGTGTATCGTCAAGTTGAAGAGGATTAAAGTAACTCTTGCTCCTTGGTTCTATCACTGTGTAAACACCGCCTAGCGCACGAATAAAGATCTCGGCACCCCTATCCTTATCAAAAAAGAACATCCGTGGCCTGAACTTCATACTTTGCGCACATAAAAAGTTGAGCAAGACAGTTTTACCTGCACCTGTTGGGCCAATTATTAGCGTGTGCCCAACATCTTTACAATGAAAATTGAAGTAAAATGGCGTACCCGAAGTAGTATCAAAAACGGTGATTGCATCCCCCCAGTGATTACCCTCCATCTTCCCAAATGGGTAATTGTGCTGTGATGCAAAGCCCGCTAAATTGAGCGTACTTATTGTCGCCTTTCTAACTATATAATCAAAATTTCCGGGTAACTGCGCCCAAAAAGCAGGTTCTAGATTGATCTTCTCTCGGACAGCATACACACCCGCATTTGTCAGCTCAGATTCAACTAGCGACAGCGCGTTCTCAAGCCCTTTTTCAGTTTTTTCACGACAGAGTATGGTCAAATGGTGCAGACCAAACGCAATTCGACCACTCATAGCATCATCGAGAGCTCTAGTTATTTCAGCAACCTGCGAAATAGCTTTATCCTGAGTTTGTAACATTCGACTCTGCTGAACCTGCATCTTACTGATTGCAACCTGTCTGTGCACAAACTGAAATGTCTGCGTGATAACAAGTTCATATGGAACTTGCAGAAAATTGTCGAGCATTCCAGCCGACGTGTTCTGCCCATATTCCTTCAGACTTATAATCCCGGCATACTCACTTCTGGATGGCGTAACTATTTCTATCGACTTCCTTCCAAAATACATCCTGCAACCACAGAGAGCCTCATCTAGTTGGCTGTAAGGAAGAACAAGATCCGACTGCGTCACACCACAATTAGCAATTCTAGAGAGAAAAGTTAGAACTTCGGAGTATGTGACATTGCCGACTTTCTTCAACCCAAGAAGATGCGGTGTATTGTTCCTCAAGCTTATTAAAAGCTTGTTTGTCATTTCCTCCAATTCTTCGTGGGCAATTTTCAAATCAGCAATACGACCTTCTTTTGTGTCCTTACGAGTTACTTTTCTATACAAATCGTTGAAGAGCTCGACCTTTTTGTCATTACGCCTCACGACTGTTATGTATAGCTCGTTCACAAAAGAGCTTTTATTTCCATGCTTCTGGCGCCATCTTTTCCTGACATAGTCAGCAAAATAGTTAGGTATCTTGTTAGAAAAGAAAGCACGAGCTTGACTTCCTTCTCTTCTCCGGATTAAGTGGAAACTAAGAGCAAAATGACCAGAAGAGACACTCTTAAAAAGCTGATTTCTTAATGCCTTATGAATGTCTACATCTTCGTCATCGGCGGTCTCAAAGGGATAACCCACCAGCCTTATAACCTTAAGCATAGAGTTATCCTTCAGGAGGATGGTACTGGAATCTAAGTGATCCTTATAGGGTATAAAATTTCTGGCGTGATACTCCGAGGAAGCAACTTTGGCCTTATAGTTCTTAAAAACGGAGAAATCGAACATCCTTAGAACACATCGTAAGAGTTGGCATTATGGTAAGCACGATTTTTACATCTCATGCACTTCTGGTTCCTTACTAGAAAAAGCTCCAAAAAGAGCGGCTCGTTGAAACAGATAAGGTACCCTATCCCGTGTATGGTCGGCATGAAAAAGAGCAGGATAAAAAGGTTTTTTGTCAGTATGTACGCAAGCAACGAGATAATCAGATTCATTGCACTAAAAGTAAAACTCACACCAAGGAACATGGCCGGACGCGTAAGACCCTTAAAGAGGGGATCAAGACCTAAACTACCTACACCCATACTTCAAATTTTGCTATCAACTCATGACACCATGGATACACCGCACCCACTCAGATACACACTATTACCTAATCGTTAAGTATTTCCCAACACAACTATCACAACGCGTCCCCGGTAAAATACTCAAAACCAAGAACTCGCACCACTACTATTGATTACACGCAGCTCAGTCGGACAAATTCTAGCCACGACCACATAGAAAATCTACATCTAGGAGGTAACACAGCGCTCTTTACTAACAGACAAACGAGGCATCCCACACCAGGTTAGCAATGCATCAAATGACATATGATATAGCTTATCTTATTTCTGGAATATGAAACAATTCTTTATCCAAACCGATTTTGATGCTGCCATAGTGTGTAGTATGCACCTTTCATAGCAAGAAGCGTCGAATGAGTCCCCCTTTCAACCGCCTCACCACAAGAAAGAACTATGATCTCATCCGCATAAACCACCGTAGACAATCTATGCGCGATAATCAAAGACGCGCAATCTTTCCCAGCACTCATGATGCTCTCTTTAATTGCGGATTCCGTTTTGCTATCAAGCGAAGAGCTAGCTTCATCGAATACGAGAATTTTTGCATCTTTTTTGAGTAACATACGTGCAATGGCAACCCTTTGCTTCTCACCACCAGAAAGCTTTAGACCCCTTTCTCCGACAACGGTCTGATACTGTTCCTTTGTATGAGTGATGAACTCGTGAATACTTGCAAGATTTGCAACTCTGACCACATCATCCAACTTCATATTCTGCGGATCGGAATATGCAATATTGTTAAAGATGGTATCATTAAAAAGTGTGATGTCTTGGGGAACAATACCGATATATCGTTGAAAACTTTCGGGCCTCAAAGTACTAAGATCCTGACCATCTATAAGGACTTGCCCCTCGGATGGAGAATAAAATCCGAATAATAATTTCGATACTGTTGACTTACCAGCACCACTCTTTCCAACTATTGCGAGAGTTTTCCCACGCTCCATGCGAAAAGAGAGATTCTTTAAAATTTGGCGATCATCCGAATATCCAAAGCTCACATCCTTGAACTCGACCACCCCCTCCTTGAATACAAACTTAGGCCGGTGATTTTGCACACTATCGTCGCATTCTTCTGATAACAGTTCTCTAACCAAGTCTACATCCAGATAAGCAAGACGCATTTCCCTATACGCAAAACCAAGATTTCCTAAAGGAATATAAAGTTGCAAAAGGTATGTATTAACTAAAGCAAAATCACCGATCGTTGCAGCATTGGCAAGGATGTCAAGGATAACCGCAAGATTTATTCCAATCAAACCAAGAGCAATGATTAAGGCCTGGCCAATGTTAAGAACAGACAAGCTCCTTCTGTTTTTTACTGCAAGTTCTGCATAGTTTTTGAGAAAGTTAGAATAGCAATTAGCCTCGTAGCTTTGGTTATTGAAATATTTGACAGTTTCATAATTTATCAGACTATCGACCGCTTTGAATGCAGCCTTTGTTTCAGCTAGCTTCATTTCTCTTATACAGCCAGTCCGCCACTGTGTGATCAATATCGTGTAAATACAGTAGAGAGCCAGTGTCAAAAAAAGCAGCACAAAGTAGTAGTATGGATAGAAAAGAAGGACGAGTATACAAACAAAGATCGTTTCAAGGAAAGTTGGAAATATACTGAAGGTCACAAATCTCAAGAATGTTTCGATTGCCTTTACACCACGTTCCATTACTTTAGACACTTCACCTATTTTTCTGCTTACATGGAACCTCATCCCCATGTACTGGAGACGGGAAAAGGTTTTTAAAGCTAATGTTTTAGCAGCATTTTGTTCAACTAAGACGAAACATATCTCCTTTAGCTCATTTAAAACTTGAGATAGAAACCTTCCCCCTGCATAAGCGAAGACAAGCAAAATAACTGGTCCAACAGAAAAATTCTGTACCGACTCAAATTTCTCAATTGCATCAAAAAGGAATTTATAAATGAATGGTACCAGGCTGCTGGCTATCTTCGCCAAACAGAGAAACACAAACGCAGCAATAAAAGCGGAGCGCAGCCTAACCGAACTCTTGCTCCATAATAAGTCAAAAATTAAGGATAACGTCGTCATGTCTATCGTGTAACGCGCTTCGACTGCCAAAACAGCGTAACACAACATTAGCCTGATACTGCGAATCTATCCAGCCAGTACTCACGGATCAGCAGACCTAGATGTAAATATAAAATTTACAATTTATTAAACTGATCTCCCTCTAACGCACTATAGCAAATTGTACGTTGAAGGATCTTCCATGAGGTAACAAAATTCTGTTCCAAGGAGACATTCTTCCTCAAAAAACTTGTGCGCTTCCTTCCTTCCGTGCTCCATGAGCTCACGGCGAACTTCTTCACTGAGATCAAGATCAAAAGTGGTCAACACCCTACCGTTCGAACTAACAAAATTTGTATCGATACTAATCTCTCCGGCAAAATCAGGATGATGATACCTAGGTTGAGCAGACCTCCCAGTATCGAAAATATATATCAGATATCCAAGCAGGTCTTGATACGCATTGGCCTTAGAAGCCACTTGAGAAAAATCTAAACCTCCAACTTTCTCGGAAATTGTGTCAGCATGCATATCGTTGAACAACTGCATCATGAAGACCAAATCTTTATGCGACCACAAGGTCTGCTGCTCTTCACATTTACCTATGTGGATAGCAAGGGTTTCCTCATTGTATTTCGCATCTGGATCGGAAAGGAATTGAGGTTGATCGAAAAGCCAAAGTGGATAATTATCCAGCAGGCCTCCATCAACTAAAAGCTCCCCATTTGGACCACGACATGGAACAAAATAAAACGGATAAGAAGCAGAAGCTCTTACAGCATCTACAACACTGTAATCCGGCGTATCCTCCCACGAGTATTGCACAAGTTTTTTGTTCGTAACATCTGTAGCAAAGACATAGAGATCCCTAAATCCAAGATCATGCATTTCGGCAAAGGTAATGTCCGAACTACCGCACTTCTCCTCTAGTAGGTTACGCAACTGCCCAAGCAACTTATCACCAGTATACCTGCCATACTCTTCAAAAAACCTGCTGGTCTCTTCAGGTAAACACACTGCGTCTACTTCCTCTGCGAAAGGAATCTCAAGAAAAAAATTCCTCATCTCCTCTACATTCATATCTATCGCGGTAAGAAGAGCCAGCACAGCACCCGACGAAACACCCGCAACCCGTTCTATGGAATCTAGGACGCCACGCTCTTCTAGCGCTTTCATAGCTCCAACACTGTAAAGAACCTTTACACCACCACCCTTAAAAACCAAATTTTTATACGGCATAGCACCAGCGTATTTTTTAGATATTCACAAAGAAAGCACCTTTATTTGTCATGAGCAGACAAAAACGAAACATCGATCCAATGCAGGCACTCCGGACCACCTTTATAAGGCTCCCAGGACCCAAAAGAAATCTTTCCAAATTCTTTTCCTCACCCGCACTGCAAGCGACACGTGTACTGTAACACATTGCCATACAATTGTCGAATCATGGATTGATAAGCGTCTCTATCTTCACATTTCATTTGTGTAGCGTGTATAATATCCATGTGCGTGCTTGTCCATTTCTGTGACATTCTAGTTAGTTTCTGCCGTAGGTCTGTGGTCGAATTTCTGAACGCACAAATGTTGCTTGGTTTTGTTTCTAGATAAGTGGAGTTAAAGCGTTATGTGAGTTCGCCCGGCTATACTAGTCTGGGAAGCTCGGTACAACAAGATAGGAGATTTGGTTGGCTTTGTCGAGTCCTGCTTGGATTTCTGGCACAGGTAGCGCTACAAAGCATTATTATCTTGGCGCTGATAAAATACCTTCATGACTCCGCCGTCCTCTATGAGCTCATAGAGGGTACCGTGAACAGGCTCTACTTTTCTCAACCCTCGAACCCGTTGGCACAATTTCTTTTGTTGAACAAGGAGTCTCTGCTTGATACCAGCAGGTCTTTTCTCAGTCGAGTAATTCTTGTCAGTATGGTCACTGCACTAGTTATCGTTGGAGGTTTTGTCCTTTTGACCTCCTATGAGGTAGGGAGTGCGTTTAAAAGAAAAAAGGACACTGTAGAAAAGCAGTTAAAACAAAAAAGAGGAAAGGATCTTGCTAAAAAAGGAGCACAGTTTACACTCGGATTTACAGCTGGAACCGCCTTAGCTACCACTGTCCTAATTACACCATTCCTTCTGATACCTAACAAAAAACCCGAAAGCGTTTTGAGCTTTGTGCTTAGGTTTTATGATATTCGTGATAATCCGCTGGCTGAAATTTTAAAGGGCATAGTTAGGGAAACTTTCAAAGATAACATCCTTTTTGAAAGATACACTGCAAAAGTAGAATCGTGTGTTTTGGGAGTGTTTTCCGTCTCACTAGCCCTTTTTTGCGCGGCTCTAATTTTTCTGGTTGTATTTGCTCTGTGTGAAACAAGGGCGCGCAGCATCAGGAAGGAAAGTCCCTCGGAAACACCAGAAAGCTCTACTTCTCTTTCTTTGGAAAGTCTTAACACTCCCGAGATTTCCTGTGCTGTCTAGTGCACTTTGAGGGTACGGTGCGTATACGCTTCATCCTTCCAACATTGAAAGTACTTTCTTCGTAGGCTATTTTTCGAGCTTAAGAAACTTAACAGAAAAAAAAGTGGAAAAAAAAAGCATAGCAAGTAGTTTCGGAAAAATAGTATACCTAGACTGGAACCATAAAGGTAAACTTGGACCTGTAATTTGTATTCACGGTATTAATAGAAATAAACGTGACTTTGATTACCTAGCCAGGACATTAGCAGAAAGCGATTTTAGGGTCATAGCTATAGATGTGCCAGGTAGAGGGGAAAGCGAATACATGCAAGCAGACCTGTATACATATGAGAATTATGGCAAAATTCTTTTGGAATTTATAAACAGACTAGCTCTACAGAGATGCGTTTTAGTTGGAACATCAATGGGGGGGATAATATCTATGATGTTAGCATCCACTATTCCTCAAAAAATTGAAGCACTTGTCATAAATGACATAGGACCATATACAGACTTCTCGGCAATGATTGTATTAAGCAAATATCTCTCCATGTACCCGACTTTTTCATCGCTTGAGGAAGCAGACAAATTCTTAAGAGTAATGTTAAAACCACTTGGCTTACTCAAAGAAGAACATTGGCAGCACATGCTGCGTCATTCCTTCAGAAATACTGAGGAAGGAAAATATGTGTTGGACTTCGACCCAGAAATTTTTAGGAATCACAGAGAAAACATAACTGGATCCAGAGATTTATGGAAAATATGGGACAATATCAATCAAAATATTCCAATACTTGCATTGAGAGGCGAATTCTCACGCATGTTATCAAAAGAAACATTCACCAAAATGGCTCAGTCACACCAGAGAATTTCGTGCGTAGAATACACTGGTATAGGACATGCACCTTCACTCATGGACCACAAACAATTAGAAGACATCAAATCTTGGTTACTCGCAAATAGTTCGGAAAAACAAAGACAAAATTGAAACATCACGAACGCGCAAACCCTAGAAATCGTCATTCATATTGATACATCACTATCGTCTTTGTTGATAAGAAATATCTTTATGATACATTCCCCTTTTGGAATGAGAAATCGGTCTTAGTATTTATGAATATTTTCAGATCTACGATTTGGGTTTTACTGCTCGCTCTTTTCCTGGGTGATTTTGCCGGTGCATTTCCTGCTAAGTCTGGCACTAAATTTTATGTTGGTGCTAACTACAACGCTTTTGTAGCCGGTAAAATCAGTGGGGAAGATATACATGGGAACATTAACACAGAAAAAGCAAAGCTCTTCCCTGTAACTAAAAAGAAACTTATGGACAGCACACTTGAGAGTTTCGGTGGTAAAATCGGATTCACTGTATCAGGTCTCAGTATGGAAGTAGAAGGCCTATATGGACGAACTACCTCCTCGGGTTTATCAACTCAAACCAGTGAGCCTACACATAAAACTAAAACCGTCTCAACCAGGGATAGGAAGACTAATAGTGGATATGTATACCTGTTGGGAATTCTAAATACCAACCTGGAATTCTCAGGGGTAACGTTGTTCAGTCCTTACTTAAGCCTCGGGATCGGGAGTGGCAGCATACTCACTGAAGGAAATGATGGTAGTTATGGATTTCCACTCGTAACACAGCTAAGAACAGGATTAAAAGCGGATCTTGAATTATTCTCACTGTCAATAAAACCATATTTTGGATACAGGTTGATGCTTATTTCAAGCTTGTGCGCAGAAAAGCTGACTGACGTCCCAGCAATAGTTACAAGTCGTCTGGACACAGGTCTAGGTATTGTGGATAAAATAAAGGAAGCGGTGAACGTGATCCGTGAAATGAGTCATGTCTCACACAATATTGAAGCTGGTATAGCGTTCTATGTGCACTGACGCAGCCTAGATAAAGTAACCATAAAAATTCCTCCTGCACTGCGTCTTGGCACGTGAGTTTTGTTGTAGCTCCGCCCTTCAAAGAGGTGCTGAGCTCAGTGCTAGGAAGACCAATATCCGGTCTCATTTTATGAATTTCTGTTTGCTCTAAAATTTCAGGGTTAAGTAACTTTTTTCAGATTTTATACACTTGAATTCTAAGAAAATCTTATTTTTTATACTGTTTATAGGGCTAATTTTGGATTAATACGAAAAAAAGTAATACTTTTTTTACAAAATTAGGTTAGTTCTTTGCATTTTACTGAACCATTGGGGGTTTACAGATGATCAATTATCGTTTTCTAAAAAGTGCTGCATGTCTTTGTTTGCTTGCTCTAGCCCCCACATACGAAGCCAAAGCCATAGACTCTGAAGTCCAGAAAGAGGAAGTTGGACTTTACGGAAGAGTCTTCAATATAACAAAGCTCTCTGGAGAAAGTAATTTTTTAGATACCGGACGTGCAGCGGTAAATGCCTGGAATGACCAGCATACCGGTACCCCAGATGGCTATCTTAATGGTACTGTGATAAGGGAATTCAGACCTACGCATGGATTCAACATGATGGGTATCGGTCTAGCAGTCGGCTATCACATCCAAGAAACAAGAATAGAACTTGAAGCCCTGATAAACGGTACAGGTAAGCTCGCTGAAAGAGCAGAAGAAACTTTCTATGGTGTCGCAGACGTACCATCTAATTTGACAGCTGACAAAGAGAAAAATAAAAAATTAGACGGTATACAATTTGCGCCCGTCGGACCTATGCAATTCACGGATTTTAGTTACAAGGCCGGCTTATTGAATGTCTACCACGACTTCAGTGCTGGTAAAGTACTAAACATGTTTATAGGAGGTGGTATCGGGTTTGCTAAGGTCAAATACAAATTATCGGAGGCACAAGACCTAGTTAGTACACCTTTTGTTGCGCAGGGTAAGGTTGGTATCTCCTTTGATGTTGATTATCTAAAGAAGGCTGGTGTAGTTCCTTATTTGGGATATACTGCACGCTACTTTGCAGAAAGTGGCACTAAAGAACCAGTAACAGGTTTGGGTGTGATAAGATCTAAGTCACCTAGTGGTGTTTCCTTAACCAACTGGTTTAGTGATTACGAGGTAGAAACAGCACCAGTAGAAGGTGTAAACTTTGTGCCTATAGCAAAACATCTACTTCATAACTTAGAGGTAGGCTTTACATTTTTGCTTGATGCGTAATGCCTTATTTGCTCAAATTGGAAGATAGATTTCCTAGGAAATCTATCTTCCTTAATGTGAAATCATATCTGGCTGGTGTATATCAAATAAGACTTCCATTGTGTTGGATGTATCCCGCAGAATGGAATCATAAAAAAAGAACTCTGCTTGGGTTTTCTTCATTTTGTCCGATTTGAGAGTCGTTTTCAGGTGCTTGTTTATGGATTTACCTAAATCTGAGATGTGTTCATATAGGTAAGCTTGTCACACTAATTGGGTGGTTTTTCGCTCAAAAAATCGAAAAGATCTACTTCAGAAGCCCTTGACGATGGACTTCTTGAAGGGCATGATATAGACTTTCCCTATGAAACTTCAAAGAGGTGAACTAAATGATAAATAGAAAGTTCCTAGTGGGTGTTGCCCTTATGGGTACACTTGCGTGCGCATCTCCTTCTTACGCGCAGGGTGGTGCGGAAGGTTTCGCTGAAGAAGCGGATGTATTTTACGCTAAAGTTGGTTATGCTCCTGGCATGATGCAGGAGACTGAATGGAGTGGCGATGCCTATGCCGTTAATGCTACTGCAGCTGATAAGAAAGCATTTAAGCCAAAATATGATTTCGGACTCATGGGCGGGTCTGGTTCACTCGGATATTACTTTGGCGGTATGAGAGTTGAGATTGAGGGTAGTGTACATAAAGTTGCTGCTGAAAAAGATACTAAGTTGTCTGCGAAGCTTCCTTCTAATGCGACGTCCACTAATGCAACTTATAAGGGTGCAACCTTTGTTGGTGGCGTGCTTAGCGTAAACTATGACGTTGCAGTTACTGATTATATTAGTCCATACTTTGGTGTGGGTTTTGGTGCGCACAGAGTGGCTTTGGATTTTGAAAAATCTGAGTCAGTTACCGCCTACCACCTTGCTTCTCAGTTGAAAGCTGGTGTTAACGTGACCGGTTTGACTTCTGTTGTGCCTTACGTCGGATATAAGTTTACGTACCTCAACGAGAGGGAGTACACAGGCGCAAAAGCAGATGATGGCACTACCACCTTTGCACCTAAAGTTGCACACATGGTACACAACTTTGAGGTCGGTGTGATGGTACCTATGAATGCATAATTCTTAGTTCTTCTTGCTGCGGGGTGGAGCTTTTATACCGCTGATTTTGTGTAGGTACGCATGCTGTTTTTGATTGTTTTACAATTTATTGTTGCGGTCCTAATTGTGATATTGGTCCTGTGCCAAAATTCAGGTTCCAGTGTCCCTGGTGCTCTTACCTCCGGACGTAGGGGTCTTTTTCCTGTCAGAAGTGCGTCTGGTTTGTTTGTTAGGTTTACCTGGGTCCTCTTGCTTTTATTCTTCCTGAACACCATATTTCTCGGAAGGTTGAATTTTGCTTCGAACACCGAGGTTATAGTAGGCGAGGTGGAGGGAGAATTAGAGAGGGCCCTAGAAGCAGATCATAGGGAAACTGAAGATGTTGACTACACCTCTTCCGAGTAAAGTCCCCTGTGCCTTTATATTTGTTACGGGGGGTGTTTCGTCATCTGTTGGTAAGGGGCTTACGACTTCCGCCTTGGCATCTTTGATGCAGTCTATGGGATTTCGTGTTTGCATCAGAAAAATGGACCCTTACCTCAATGTCGATCCTGGAACTATGAGTCCGCTGCAGCATGGTGAAGTCTTCGTCACTGAGGATGGAACTGAAGCTGACCTCGATCTTGGACATTACGAGCGATTTACTGGAATAAATTGTACCCGTTACGATAGTACGACGGCAGGTAGAGTATATGTTGATCTTATAGAGCGTGAGCGGAATGGTGAGTATCTTGGTGCGACTGTTCAAGTTATACCTCATGTAACAAATCTTATTAAGAACTTTATTTACTGGGGATCTGACCAATACGATGTGATACTGTGTGAGATTGGTGGTACAGTTGGAGATATTGAGGGACAACCATTTTTTGAATCCGCAAGGCAGGTTGCCTACGAAGTTGGAAAGGAAAATGTTATATACGTGCATCTTACCCTTGTTCCCTACTTGAAAGCCTCTGGTGAGCTTAAAACAAAACCCTCTCAACACTCTGTCAAAGCACTGAATGCTTTAGGTATACAGCCCGATTTCTTAATATGCAGAACACAGTCGGCACAGATGTCTGCTGCGGACAAAAGGAAGATAGCCCTATTTTGTAATGTTAAGGAGGGTAACGTTATAGAAGCGCAGGACGTGGACAACATATATAAGATCCCTCTAATCTATAAAGAGCAGGGACTTGACACAAAAATAAGCGCACTTCTCGGACACGGTCCCCTGGAGGCGGACGTATCTCACTGGAAAGAGATTGTAGAAAGAACACGGTCTCTTGCAAACAGTGGTAAAAAGCTTTCTGTAGCGATAATCGGTAAGTACTCGGGTTTGTGCGATGCCTACATTTCAGTTGATGCTGCTTTGCAGCACGCTGCTTTCGCTGTAGGAGTAAATTTGTCTGTCCAGATTATAGACGCACGAGGGGAAAACATGTCCGACCTTTCAAAGTTTGACATGATACTCATCCCAGGTGGTTTTGGTAATAACGGAATAGACGGCAAGCTATTAGCAATAACGCATGCAAGAGTTAATAATGTTCCTTTTTTGGGTATTTGCTTTGGTTTTCAGTTAGCAATTTTAGAATTTGCAAGGAATGTTGTTGGAATTAAAGATGCTGATTCAACGGAGTTTAACAAAAATTGTAAAGCACCTGTAATTTGCTTTTTAGACGAGTGGCACCGTTCAGACTCATCTGTGGAAAGACGCGATCAATCCTCGCAACTTGGCGGCACGATGCGTCTTGGCAAGTATAATTGTGTTTTAAAGAAGGGATCGAAGGCTTACACAATTTACAATGAAACAGAAGTAATTGCGGAACGGCATAGGCACAGATACGAGGCTAATCCGCATTATCTGCCTGAACTGGAAAGAAAAGGTATGCTTTTTTCTGGACATTCAGAGAGAGGTTGCAATATTCCAGAAATCCTTGAACTCACAGATCATCCTTGGTTTCTGGGGGTGCAGTTCCACCCGGAATTCAAATCCAGGATATTTAAACCACACCCACTGTTCTTGTCATTTGTAAAAGCAGGATTGCTACGTAAGTACAGCTGATACAAAAGTACACACGGCGAACCTAGTCTTTTACTCGAATTTATGCTAGAATTGGTAAGTGAGAGGAAGATCAGAAAGGCTGTGGAGGCAACAGGAGTTGAACCTGCGACCTTCTGGGTGCAAACCAGATGCTCTACCAGCTGAGCTATACCCCCCTTGGCACATTAGAAACGATCATGATGTAGATGTCAAGCTGCGGTGGTGTGTTTCTCATTATAAGGTTTTTTTCTTTACGTTTTTATAAATTTATTAGCACTAAAATACCAGAGATAGGCTCAGGTTACGATCTTACTAATCACATATGCAGTCATCAAGATCATTCTCCCCATTACGTGCAACTACCTCACTGATGGACTTCATCGTGGAAGCTACAGAACAAAACTTCAGCTACGAGGAAGCGTTACTCATACTCAAGGAAGCTGCAGATGCTGATAGGGAGATAGTATGGAGGAAAGATGAGCAAGGAAAAAAAATAACGCGTTACGACCCCTTAGCAGCACAAAACGAAAGATCACAATCAAGAAAACTATTCTCGTCGCACGACTACCTGCAACAGGCAATAAATATGTTCAGGGGAGCTGATGAAATAGTTGCTGCTGTGGTTGATAATCCAGTGCAGGGAGAACTAAGAAGTTGGCTAAAAAGAAGAGCCCTGATTATCCTAACGGCTGGATTGCCTCGGTATAATGAAAAAGCATGCCAGGAACTTCTAAAGACGTTTAATACCGAAGTTTGTAAAATACTTCAGAGACATGCACTGCCATCACTCACACTAAAAAAAGTTTCCGCGCTGTTAAGAAAGGCTGAATCTTACGCTCCTCTAGGAGATGCGCACCACTATTCAGTAGAGACAGTTACGAGAATTGGGAATAACATTATTTTTCAAGCTGATGTCCCAGTTACAGAAACAACGGAAAACCAGAAGCGGCTTTTACAGGATTATGAAACTCAGGCCTGGTATCAGTCTTTACACCCTGTTGAACAAGCCCTATTCAGAAGGCATGTAGGTGCCCTCACGGATAGCAAGCATATTCCCTCAGTATATTTAAGAGGTATACCCTGTCTACGTAATGGTTACAGAAAGGTACTTACAAAGTTCACCATAGACGATTCGGGCAATATCACCGGTAGAACTCCTCTAACTAGTTACACACACAGTGCATCACTCGCTGCTACGCAGGAACACAGACAGCTAAGATTACAGCTAGCTAGTGAAAACTATCAGCAACTATGTCGTGCTAATCCTGGAAAAAATGTGAGCGTACTCACCTTGTGTGCGAGAGTTCCACTCCAGGGATTCATCGACAGATTTTGTCCTAAGCTGAGCTCGAATATCCTAGACACCTACGTAGTCGACACCACAGAAAGTGCTGTTGGCCGGGAAAATACACACGTCATACCAATTAACGCACTTAGGTTTATCAGTAAAAACACAATATCCAAGACTTGCGACAAGCTAATAGGTGAGTACGTTCAAAGAGCTGGGATAAGTATGAACCCCCAATACCAAGACTTGTTACGGTACCTCACTCAGAACACTAGCACTTGGAGTACAAGAGCCTATAGGCACGCATGTGATAGCATAACCAACCTACCAACTCGGGAAGAAAGAGCTCTAGCAAAGGAAATGGTCGAGCTCAGAAGGCTTGAGCTCAAACAAGGTGGCTTTCTTGGTAGGCTTACTTCGCTCTTCGAAGTGCTGACCTCAGCGTTTAGAAGCACTCCTAGGAATAGAAACGCAAGAATCGCGGCTAAAGTCACTGCACTATGGGAACAGGTGTGTGATAATGAGGTCTTATGCGTCTCGTGTAAAAGCGGTAAGGATCGCACCGGATACGTTACAACTTCAGCAGACGCAATCGCATCTGCAATGTATACTCCAGAACTGCAACTAGGTACAATACAAGGGGCACTAGTCAGGAATGGTCATACGCAATTTCTCGCTTCACACAGTGGAGGAAAGACCGGATGCTTCGGCCTAAAGCCGGTACAAGTAGATGCTGTTGAAGGAATAGGAGGAGAAAACTGTAGCTCTCTGTTTACAAGCGCTGCAAGAAGCAGCAGCTCAATTTCTTTGGTTGATACACACGTCACTACAGGTGGCACTCCAGATGCACGACCAAGATTCCCCTTAAAACGCACAAGAACGGAAAGCACAACTTCATCTTCTGATTCGCTTTGCACCCTATCTTCTCGTACTAGCAGCGCATCACAAGAAGAACACCCAGATACAGGTCTTATAGATTTAACTGTACAACGTGGAATTGAGTCTCAGCAACAAGCAAGCCAGTCAGCCCGCAAATAAAGTTTACCTACTTTCCTTGAATTTCGCTTGTCAGCTTCTCCAGTATTGCGTTGATAAAACCAACTTCCTTTACTGGTAGAAAGAGTCTTCCCAAACTTACGTATTCATTAATGACAAGATTTTTTTGCGCAATATTGCTTAGCCGGAGTTCGGATATGGCAACCCTCAAGAGAGATAGCTTGAGATTATCCATTCTATCAATCTCCCACTCTTCAGATAAGAAGCGCCCTATAAGCTCTGTATCCGCTTTTATATTAGCAAAACATAAACCTAAGATAGAATTGAGTAACCCAAGATCATATCGCCTCATATAGGGTACCTCTTGCAGCTCTAAGGCCCTACTAATAAGCTCTGGCTGAGGCAAATCAGAAAAATAACTTGAGTAGCACACTTCAATAGACAATAATCTGGCAACCCTTTTCTCACTCGGCATTTTCCACTCCTTGTGAGTAGAGAGCTTCCTTGCTCTGCTGAAATACACCTACAGACCTCAAAAGGGAGATAACTTCATATGCTGGAAGTCCAACAACATTGAAGTATGAACCCCTGATGAATAAAACGAAGCCCTGTGCCATTCCTTGTATTGAGTAGCCGCCTGCCTTACCAATACCTTCCTTTGTTTCCAGGTAAAATTCTATCTCTTCATGAGAGAGCCTTTTGAACTTTAGGACAGTCATGACCGTCCTTTGTCTTACCTCACCAGACTTTGTAACCAAACAAAGCGAAGTATAAAGTCTGTGTCTCCTTCCACTTAGAAACTCGAGACAATAACGCACATCTTCATCACAACACGCCTTGGGAAGTATCCGTCTACCACAGGAAGCTACAGTATCAGCTGTTATTACGTTTTCTTCGTGACAAACTCTTTTAAGCTTAAGTGCTTTTTCGTAAGCCATTCTCTTAGCATAAGTAAGAGGAAGCTCACCCTTCTTCGGTGACTCATCTATCTCTGGTCCAATGCATCTCTTCGGGAAAAATCCAAGGACCTCAAGGAGCTGAATCCTACACTTTGACGAAGAACCCAGAATAAAGTCGGAGTGCATATCACGTAACAGGTAAGTAGAAGGTCAACGTGACTAAGTGATTCATTTTCGTGTCTTACCCTTAGTAGTTCCCTCACCAAGATCATCCATACGCTTCTTCCGGAATCCCTCTCTTTCGACAATGATCCCCCTATTTGTGTCATACTGAAGAAACATCGAAACAACTACCTTATCACTAAGGATAATTTTTATTTTTTTCCTGCGCATTTTACCACAGGAATGCGCCAGTATTTCCCTCCCATTTTCAAGTCTTACTCGAAACTCGGGTCCCCTAAGGACCTCGATTACCTCACCTACGAAGCGCTTTTCATCTTCTCTAGGCATAACAATGCTTCCTCGACATACGGATTTTACAAACTTACAACTCTAACTTTGTCAAATGAACTTGTACGAAATCTTAACTTGATCTTCATACCAAGTAATGACTCCACCTGTATAATAATTGTTAAAGTTCAGATTAACAACTTCCTCTGATCCAGCACAGAGCAATCCAAATACTGAATTATGATAAAAATGTACATTTAGATAATTAAACGCTGATTTAGGACATACCTTAAACCATTCCCCTAGAATATGAGACTTTGCATCCATGAAATCTTAATAAAAAATTCTTTAGTTAATGAAAGGGCTGTTCTTCTTGATACTCTTGCGATTTAGGGTCATTTAGGTTACCATGTTTCACCGTCTCTGGCGTTTTCTATTATGGTAAGGATGAATACTCCAGAAGCCTCGCTTGGCTTCAAGGCGCCTCCTTTTTCGATCGAGTTTAGTGGTTCCGTGTGCTCGCTCTCGAGTATTGCCGGCTCCAGCGGCACGCTAGTGATGTTTATTTGCAACCATTGTCCATATGTAAAACAGATAGTGCGCCAACTTTCCAAAGATGTAAAATTGATGCAGGAGAGGGGTGTTGGTGTGGTGGCAGTCATGCCTAATGATGTCTCCGCGTACCCAGAAGATT
This sequence comes from Neorickettsia risticii str. Illinois, assembly GCF_000022525.1. Classification (NCBI taxonomy): domain Bacteria; kingdom Pseudomonadati; phylum Pseudomonadota; class Alphaproteobacteria; order Rickettsiales; family Anaplasmataceae; genus Neorickettsia; species Neorickettsia risticii. Next base: position 807,586 of record NC_013009.1, read on the forward strand.
CACCGGAGAAAATGGCTGACTTTGCACAAGAGTACGGTTTTTCGTTTCCTTACGTCTATGATGCTGAACAAAGCATTGCTGCGAGCTATGGGGCTGTTTGTACGCCGGATTTTTTCGGTTTTGACAGAAACCTCGAATTACAATACCGTGGCCAGTTCATGGACCTTGCATCGGGAACACACGACCTGCTCGATGCAATGCTTGAGATCGCTGACGGTAGAAAAGTTTCGAGGAAACAGAAGCCCAGTATTGGTTGTTCAATAAAGTGGAAATAATTTTGATGGTACCACCTTTACATGTTTGATGATGGCATTACTTTGTTCCAGGTAATAGCGCTGCTTTCGACCGCTGTTTTAGTGGTAGCGTTGTTCTTGAAGTTAAATATAAGTCCAATTTTGGGCTACTTTGTCGCTGGGGCAGTACTTGGTACACATGGATTCAAGATAGTCGCGTTTTCCTCACCCATGGAAACCTTCGCTGAATTTGGTATCGTCTTTTTACTCTTCCTGATCGGGCTAGAGCTTACACTAGATCGGATCATGTCCATGCGGCTGCATGTTTTCGGCTTGGGAACATTACAGGTCATAATAACTGCGCTTCTGATCATATTAATCTGTCGAGTATTTGGTAATAGTTCGAGTGCATCAATCATAATAGGCTGTGCGTTTGCCCTTTCTTCAACGGCTATAGTACTTCAGGTACTGCAAGAAACCGGAATGGAATCAAACCAAGTAGGAAGGCTTTCAATAGCTGTCTTGCTAATGCAGGATTTTACGGTTGTGCCACTACTAGTACTCGTTGCACTCTTGGGAAATAACGCACCACAGAATCTTCTCCTTCCTATTGCCATGTCACTAATCAGGGCCGGTTTAGTGTTGTTGCTAATTTTCGTTGCTGGTAGGTTGTTGCTAAGGCCTTTCTTTAAGATTATTGCTTCCACTAAGAGTAGCGAACTATTTATAGCCACGACGTTGCTCATAGTACTCGGTGCAGCTTATATAACCGAGAAACTTGAATTATCAATGGCGATGGGCGCATTCGTGGCTGGTCTTTTACTTGCAGAAACGGAATACCGTCATGAAGTAGAGCAAGTAATATTCCCATTCAAGAGTTTACTTCTGGGCCTGTTTTTCATGACAGTTGGCATGTCGATAGACCTCAGGATGCTTGCCGAAAACATAGGACTAATTACCGGCGTAGCTCTAGCTCTAATGACACTCAAAGCATCAATTGTAATAGGGTTAGCCAAATTGTTTGGTTTTAAAACTGGCCCTGCAATAAATGCTGGTTTGCTGTTAGCGCAGGGCAGTGAATTTGCACTCATCCTGTTTAAACTGGACAGCAGTACTACAATCCTTGATGCCTCAATGGTTAACATACTGGTCTCCTCGGTTACGATGAGTATGGCGTTTACACCACTTTTCTCGAGTATTGGAGCCATGGTTGCAAATAAACTTGAAGCACCTGATAGAATAGTTGAAGAAGAAGAGCTCATCCACCTAATGCGCGCTAGTGTCGCTGATATTGATAACCATGTGGTCATAGCAGGTTTTGGCCGAGTGGGTAGAATGGTTGCGCGAATGCTATCTGAGGAAAGAATTAACTACATTGCCATCGACGTGGACTCTAAGATAGTAGAGAGGGCACAAGATGAGGGATTCCCTATTTTTAAGGGGAACATCAACAAGCCTGCCACTCTAGAGGCAATCGCTGCAGACAGAGCTTCGACTATAGTGCTTTCAATGCAAAATGGGGTTACCAGTAAAAAGGCGGTCGCTCTTATAAGTCAAAGTTTCCCTCATGCTACTATCGTTGCACGTGTGGCGGATTTCTCTGATATCAGGACTTATAGAAAATTAGGCGCACATAAGCTTGTACCAGAGACCTACGAAACTGGTCTGCAAATAGGTGCAGAAGTGTTACAGTCAGTCGGTCTAGGATCTTTCGCAATTGCCTCGCTTAAAGAACGCTTCAGAGCGTGTGATTATGCAATTCCAAAAAGCATCGCCAAAGAAGAGGAACCACCTTCTTAGAGAGCATAAGCACAGGTACAGAGAGCCTAGAGCCCATACGCAAAGTGGTTGCGCGTCAAGGTTTATTCCCACTCAACTGTGGCTGGCGGTTTGGATGTAATGTCATATACCACACGAGAGACTGCGCTCACACGATTGGGTATTCTGGTTGCAACCTCATTCAGAAAGGAAAGAAAGCGCAACTTATTATCATCATGAGCCTCAAATGGATAGGCACTCGCCGTCATTCCATCGTGAGAAGTAATAGCACGTAGCGCACAAACATAATTATAAGAGCGCTTATCACCCATCACACCAACGGAACGAACTGGTAATAAGACGCTGAAAGCCTGCCATATGTGAGAATACAGATCGTATTCCTTCATTGTCGAGATGTATATCTCATCGATATCCTGAAGTACAGCCACTTTTTCTTGAGTTACTTCTCCTAGGATTCGTATTGCCAGAGCAGGTCCTGGTGACGGATGCCGCATTAAAAGGATCTCACTCACACCTAACTGGCGTCCGATTGCTCTCACCTCATCTTTAAAGAGCAATCTAAAAGGCTCAAGCAACTTTAACCCCATTTTCTCGGGCAGCCCACCCACATTATGGTGGGATTTAATTGTATGGGAACCTCCACCACCCGATTCGATAACGTCAGGGTACAAAGTACCTTGTAAAAGAAACTCCACACCCTGGATTTTTAGAGCTTCTTCTTCAAACACTTGAATAAAAGTCTCTCCCACAATTTTTCTCTTCTGTTCGGGATCCGTAACTCCAGCAAGCTTTTTAAAGAACCTATCAGCTGCAAAAACAATCTTCAGCGGTATTCCCAACGACGAAAATGATTCCTTCACTTCATTAGCTTCATTTTTTCTTAGAAGTCCTGTATCTACAAAAATGCAGTGAAGCCTTTCACCTATTGCTCCGTGCATAAATTTCGCTGCAACTGTTGAATCAACACCTCCACTAACTGCGGCTAGAACACCTGCATCACCAGTGGTAGCAACTACTATACGTTTTTCTTCCTCGGAAAAAACTTGTAGATCCCAGGTATTTTCAACTCCTGCAATTGCTATGAAATTGCATAGTAAGACACCACCATTCTCAGTATGTGAGACCTCAGGATGAAACTGAAAGCCATATATCTTCCTGTTTTCATCAGCAATTAGTGCAAATTGGCAGTCGTCTGTCTTTGCAACACATTTAAAACCGCAAGGAAGTGTCGCAACCGCATCGCCATGACTCATCCAGACCGTAAAATCCGCGACACTGATGTTATTCACAATCGGGCTTTCTGCAATGATCTGGAGTCTAGCCTTTCCATATTCGCGGTTTTTGCCCGAGACCACACTAGCACCAAAGAAATCGCTTAAGAGCTGCTTTCCGTAGCAGATTCCTAACACTGGTATACCATGCATAGAATTCATGTTCAGAACCGTTGCGATTAGGTCTCTGTAGTTCGCATACTCACTAGTAGACTGGTGGCTACCGGATAATATAACGCCCTTTACGTTATTGGAGAAAGTAAAGTCAGAAGGATCATAGATACACGAGCGGCATCCGTTTTCCCTTAACTTTCGAGCTATCAGTTGGGTAAACTGCGACCCTAGATCAATGATTGCTATTTCGGGTATCATCTCGCCTTATGGGAGTACACGGGTAGATTATATTGCTGATAGATAACAAAATCTAGTGAAGCACGGTTAAAAGTAAAGAAATACACCTTGCGGTGCGAATATTCCCTTTACTTTGTCTCACAAATTCTGATCACACTTTTTCATTTAGCCTAAGAAGCAATTCGTCTAAGATTGGTTTGTATATCGTTGCGATTTCGGCGTCTAATACCGCGGGTATAGAATTATCGCACGAATATGAGATTTGCCTCAAAAATGGAACTCTACCAAGCACTGGCACAGAAAAAGCTCTTGAAAATTCCTTTGTGTTTTCCGCGTTTCCAATAATATACTGCTCGTCTTTGTCTAAATGTGAGCAACTCATGTTCTCAATTACACCAAGAACAAGAATTTTTAATTTCCTAAACATTTCACACGCCCTTGAAACATCCTGTATGGAAACTTTTTGTGCAGTTGTTACCAAAACCGCACCATCAACATCAAAATCGCCACAGAGTGTAATATGAACATCACCGGTACCAGGGGGAGTATCGATGACAAGGTAATCTAATTCACCCCACTCAGTATTAGTGAGAAAAGTACGTAGAATCTTGGAGAGCATTGGCCCACGCCAGAGTATTGGCGCACCTGGTTCCACCATTGCACCAACTGAAACATATTTTAGTCCAAACTTTTCCACAGGAACTAGCGTTTCTCGTTCAGTCATTGTAATTTTTGTTTCGGTTCCTAGCATAAACGAGAGAGAGGGTCCGTAGATATCGGCATCTATCAGGCCGGTTCTGAAACTTCGCGCCAATAAAACAGAAAGATTTAACGCGATCGTCGATTTTCCTACACCTCCTTTACCAGAAGCAACGATAATAATTTTTGGCATATCAAATCCAAACACTCCGCTATAGAAAAAGGTCTCTCAAGAATTCTCTGTATCGGCTGTTAACTGGAACATTTTGTTCACATCAAATGGTATTGTACACCTGTAGTTTTAAACAAGGGGCCTATTTTCGTTACGGCGAAAAAATTAACTGGCGGATCTACCCCATCGGCTGTTTAGAAAAAACACTTCACTTACATCAAATAACATTGTGCCCCTAATGTTTTAAAGAAGGAGCCTATCTTATTCTTATGTGCATATTAAAAATAGCATATATCTGCAGTTGACTTTTAATGCATATTAACCTTTAGTTAAGCTGGGTTAGGTACCATCTCGGCAGGCTTGCTCTCTGGGTTACATGTATGCCGGTGGGCGCTCTAGCCAAGAATTTTATGAGGTGGAAACTGGAGGTACAATGTCAAGGGTTGTTAATGTTGCAGTATTTTCAGTGCTTTTATTACTGTCCGGCTGCTTGGGTATTCACACATCGCGACGTAGTGGCTCTACTTCTTCACAGTTTGCCGATGTGGAGTGCCAGTGTCCAGTAAAAAACGGAACGGTGGCCGTGATTCATTTCAGATCTGGTGACTTCACTGTGCAACCTGCGGCAAGACAACTCATTTATGAGAACATTGCCGAGTGTATTGCCTTGAGAATCAGCGAGAATCCTAATCTAAAAGTTTTAATTACAGGTCACACTGACAAACTTGATACTCTGGATAACAGCCTTAGACTTGGCAAAGAGAGAGCCATTGCGGTTCTTGAATACTTATTGGGAGCCGTCTTTGAAAATCTAAACGATCCCGCGCAAGAATTTGGAGGTTTTCCCATTTCTTCCGAAAAGGTGGGCAATTCAGGAGGGATCAGTGATCCGGACAGTGCAGCACAAACAACTCCTTTTTCAAAAGATGCTTTAAGGAACCATTTCTGCACAGCTTCCGCAGGTAAGAATGAGCTCGTTGACGAAGGTGATACAGAAGAGGCTCACGCAAGAAGTCGTAGGGTCGTTATAGAGTTTGTACAAGAATGTGAGCAAGCGTAGCACTGGAGTGATGGTGGCTGGGCTTGAGGGATTTTCAAGGTCTACTCTTCTTTCTATCCCTTCTTTTCGGCGTGTTTATATCTCTGCGTCTGGGTGCACGAGGTCTTTTTTGCTTCGATTTGCGTTATTTCTTCCTCTTTGCACTCACTTTTCCTGTGGGTCTGTAGCTTTCGCAATCCAACAAGCAGCTGAACAGCACGTGGATCTTAGCTCCGTAGTGAGAGAGCTCGAAGCAATAAGAGGTAGTATATCAAAAATTGAAGTCCTTCTTGGAGAATTGAAAAAAGGAGATACCACACCCAAAGGGGCTCTGCTTTATCCAACTAAAAAACCTCAAATCACACAGGAGAAGAGTCCCCAGAAGAATGACCCTGAATCGAGCAACCTAAACAACATAGAAAAGACGGCCCTGTCTTATGTAAATAAGATAGAAAAGACAGATTCGCCCGACGTTTCGGAGAAAAACCATTATAAGAACATCCTTTTATTGATAGAGCGATCACAAAGTGAAGAAGCTGAAAAAAGCTTAAACCAGTTCATTGGACGATTTCCTGAAAGCAGTTTTTTAGACGATGTGTATTATTTTCTCGGAAACCTTCATTTGAACAAGAAGCAATACAAAGCTGCATTAGTCAGCTTCATAAAAAGTTATCAGGCAGACAAGATGGGAATTCGAGCACCTCTAGCACTAGTGAAATCGATTAGCATATTAAGATCAACGGGAGACTACAACCACGCATGCTCAATTTTACAAAAGGCTCTTAAGGAATTCTCATCTAACTCCACCATCAAAACACAGCTTAAAAAGGAGAAAGAAATTCTCTCGTCACACTGTGAAAATATGATGCAAGAATTCGAGTGATATGTTACAATCCACCGCGGTGTTTCCACTGCACCCAGGTTGGACCTTTTATTCGCTTGATCCCAGTAGATGCCTTTAATTTTGTGTATACTAGACGGCTGGGGTGTCTCGCCCCAGGATAAGTATAATGCTGTCTACCAAGCTAGAACTCCGCACTACGACACACTGTTAGAAAAGTTTCCACATTCACTTCTTTCTGCAAGTAGCCTAGAAGTAGGTTTACCAGAGGGGCAAATGGGTAATTCAGAAGTTGGTCACATGACGATAGGTAGTGGCAGAATTATATATCATGACCTTGTCCGCATTAACCACGAGCTCGAAAAAATCGACAAAAACCCTCAGTTAAATATCTTTGCAAATAAACTCAAAGGGAAGAGGTGTCATCTTGTTGGACTCTTATCTGATGGAGGGGTACACTCTCACGTTGCACATATAAACAAAATCTCGAACTACCTCACATCGCGTGGAGTAACTGTATGCATACACGCATTCCTAGATGGTCGTGATACGGCACCAAAAGCAGCAAAGCGATATATAACAGAAGAGAACACAAGAAGAATTGCGACTCTGGCTGGGCGATACTACGGTATGGACAGAGATAAAAATTGGGACCGAACAGTCGAAGCATATCGTGTTATTGTAAAACCAACAAAGCACCAAAGAATCTTCGAAAAAGCAACCGAGGCAATAGGATATTACTATGCTCAAGGCATAAGCGACGAGTTTATTCCACCATCAGTGATTGGCAACTATGCAGGCGCGCAAGACGGAGACGGACTCTTTATAGCAAATTTCCGTCCAGATAGAGCAAGACAAATCACCTCTGAGCTTATTGGTAAAACAAACTTCTGCGAAGACAAGATAAAATTCTCAGAAATGATGACAATGAGCCAGTACTTTGAAGAATCCTTACCAACATTAATCCCACGACATCAGGTCAAGAATACTTTATCGGAGATCATCTCAGGTACTGGAATGTACCAGCTCAAAATAGCGGAGACCGAAAAATATGCTCATGTAAGCTACTTCTTCAATGGAGGAAAAGAGGCGGCTTTTCCAAGAGAAGAGCGTATTCTGATAAACTCACCACGCATAAAGACGTATGATTTGGAACCAAAAATGGCAGCCTTAGAGATAACTGACGCACTTATCAAGGCAGTAAAGTCAAAAAGATTTGATTTCATTGTGGTCAACTACGCAAACGCTGACATGGTAGGCCATACTGGAAACATGTCAGCAACTATCGAGGCAGTAGAGACATTAGATATTTGCCTTGGCAAACTATACAAAGAGGCCTGCGAACTTAACGGATATGAAATGATAGTTACCTCAGATCATGGTAATGCAGAATGCATGTACGACCATTCTACAAAGCTTTCAAACACAGCCCACACGACGAACCTAGTGCCATTCATCGTAGTGTCACAGAGAGTAAAACATGTAAACAACGGAGGCCTATATAACATCGCCGGAACTGTCCTCAAGCTTCTCGGTATAGAGAAGCCAACAGAACTAGCTAATGACCTTATTTGCTTCGAATAGCCAACACGGAACCCCTAAACTTGCTCCTCAACCAGGATCCGCTCTTCCATATCAGTGTCATGATAGACCTCTTCGTCTTCGAACGGTACACGTACTGGTGCTGGAGAGAGGGCAAATGACAAATAATCGTCAATCTTCTGCTGCAAAAGCCCAAGGTTGGAGCTGTCGCTCATGCGACAGTCAGCACCTTCAAGAATTTCAACCTTAAACTTGCCCAGCCTCTCTGAAACGGGAGAGGTAAGCTTAACTAAATCAGCAACATCACAAAATTGGTCTTGGTCCCCCTGAACAATCAGGCCAGGCACAATACACGGAGACAAAAAAGAAAAGTCGTATACTTTCAATGGAAGGGCTACTGCTACGAAGCCTGAAATTTCCGGTCTTCGCATAACCAGATTCAACGCAAGCCAGGCACCAAAAGAAAAGCCAGAAACCCAAAACGAACTTACCAACGGATAACAGGACTGCAGCCATTCTATAGCGGCATTGGCATCCCTGATCAAATCCTCATCTCGCACGCTAACTTGACCGGAGGAATACCCAACCCCCCTATAATTCATTCTGAGAACCGAAAAACCCTTGCTAGCAAAACAAGAGTAAATACACTTCACGACTTTGTTTTTCATCGTAGCACCATACCTCGGATTAGGCGGCAGAACAAGCGCTACAGACTGGGCACCGGGAACATCATGATAATACCCATGGAGCTTCCCTAAAGAGCTAGCAAAAAGTATTTCAGAACCTTCCCCTTTCATAGTATGAACAAAAACACCCCAGCAAACCTGCACACCCAGAAATCACGCAACATAAAGCGCGGAACCGTCACTACTTGTTGGACAGATCAAAAGAGCACAGACGAACATATATTTTCTAACTAATGGAGTAAAAAAGCAATATGCTAAACTTTTTCACGTAACTCTTACACCTTACTGAGTCTCTAATATTCAACCTATGAAAGGAAGCAACAAATGTGTTAGAGTGGCCTCAATTCTTTTCACTCGTCCCATGCGCTATTACGTTACCACTCCAGTGTATTATGTAAATGATAATCCACATATAGGTCACGCATACAGCAGCTTAATAGCTGATGTACTGACAAGAGCACTTAGGTTGGCCGGTCATGAAGTACGTTTCACAACGGGAACCGATGAGCACGGACAAAAAGTGCAAAATACAGCAAAAAAACATGGAAAATGTGAAATAGACTTTGTAGACCATGTAAGTAGACGCTTCCGTGATTTATGCGTGGCAATGCATTACGAGTTCTCTGACTTCATACGCACAACCGAAACTAGACATAAAGAAGCCGTTCAAACACTGTGGAGTACCATAAGTAAGAATAATTCTATTTCCTTGGGCGAGTACTCAGGATGGTACTCTGAGAGAGATGAAGCCTTTTATACAGAAGCCGAACTTCAGAATGGCCTTGCTCCAACAGGGGCACCCGTGTCGTGGACAAAAGAAGCATGTTACTTTTTTAAACTCTCTCAATTCTCTGAACCGCTGAAGAAGCTTTATGCTGAGAATCCAACATTTATACAACCAAAAAGTAGATTCAATGAGATGTTGGCCTTCCTTAATACTGGTATGCACGACCTATCCATTTCTAGAACCCGAGTCAAGTGGGGAATAAATGTTCCAGATGACCCAGCACACACAGTGTATGTCTGGCTTGATGCACTAACGAATTATGTATCTTCCATTGGCTACCCCAATACAAGTACTGACTCTTTGTTCTCCGCTTTTTGGGACAATGCACGCGTAATACACATAATAGGAAAGGATATATTACGCTTCCACTCAATATACTGGCCAGCTTTCCTTATGGCAGCAAATTTGAAAACGCCCGATGTGATACTTGCACACGGCTGGTGGCTTAATGATGGCGAGAAAATTTCAAAATCACTCGGAAACATAATAGACCCATTCGAATTAATTTCTGAATTTGGTGTAGATCCAGTACGGTATTTCCTTATAAGAGAAATAACAGTTGGGAAAGATGGTAACTTCAGCAAGGTAAATTTAAAAGAACGAATCAACAGTGAACTAGCTGACAATATAGGAAACCTTTTCCATAGGACACTCACTTTGACAGCTAAACTACTCGGCCCAAAAATAGGTGAGATCTACGAATCAGAAAATGAGCTCCTAGAATTTGCGTACTCGCTAGCTAAAGAGTACAAAAATGACATCGAACTACTCGACCTGAATAGCAGCTTGGACAGGATAATACAACTTTCCAGCAAGGCAAACGAGTATATATCCATGGAAGAGCCCTGGAAACTAAAGGAAAAACCTGAAACAGCAGGTAGAATCTTACATTCAGTGCTAGAAGCACTCAGAGTAATTGCTATAGGACTTCAGCCATTTGTTCCACAATCTGCAAGTACTATGCTCGATCTGCTTGCAGTTCCACCAGGAGAACGAAAACTGGCAAACATGAACAAGGAATCACGTACAAGACCCGGCACACAGATCAAGCTGCCGATCTCACCACTGTTCAGGAAACACCAATAGTTGCCCGTGACTCTACAAACGCAAGGGAAACAAGACTAGGAGAACGTGGCAACCCACTCTTTGAGTTGCGACAGTGACAGAGCCCCAACTTTACGATCCACAATTTTTCCGTCTTTAAACAGGATCAACGTTGGAACAGCCCTTACACCATTAGAGACAGCCAAGTCCTGACCAGGACCATCTATATTGACTTTATATACCTTCACATTTTCAGCGGACTCCGCAAAAGCCTCAAGTGTAGGAATTAACTGCTTACACGGCGCACACCAATCTGCCCAAAAATCCAAAAGAACAAGGCCAGGAACCCCAGAAACCTGCGTCGAAAAATCTTTCAGTTCATCCATAAGAGCCACTTAATTACGATATTCTTTTCTTATTCTCGTTGCCTTCCCGGTTAGAGCCCTAATATAGTAAAGCTTAGCCCTTCTCACTCTACCCTCTCTCTCAACTGAAATGGACTTGATTGAAGGCCAGTACAAACGAAAAGTACGCTCGACATAAACATCATGCACAGAAAGCTTACGCAAAGTGAAAGAAGAATGCACACCCTTGTTACTTTTTCCAATACAAAGACCCTTAAAAACTTGAGTACGTCCAGAGGTACCTTGGACATAAAACTCTACACTCATAGTGTAGCCGGCTCTAAACTCGGGATAGTTCCTACCTTCAGAAAGAGCTTCCCTCTGAGCCTCATTAAATTTAGCTAAGATACCCATATCGACTTGTTATAAAATCAAACCTAACCTTTTTCTTCAACCAAATCCGGCCTATTTCTACCCGTCGTGGTTGCAGCGGAGTTAACTCTCCACTCACTTATTTTCCTGTGGTTTCCACTCATAAGAACCTCAGGGACACTCAATCCTTTCCAGAGGTTCGGCCGCGTGTAATGGTCGTACTCCAATGAGGAACCGACAAAGCTCTCACACTCGAGACTCTGCAGATTACCTAAAACTCCGGGAATACATCTTACACAACTGTCTATCACCGCCATAGCAGCAATTTCACCACCAGAAAGCACGTAATCACCGACACTGAGCTCTTCAACATTGTAGTAATTCAAGAATCTTTGGTCAACTCCTTCGAAGCGTCCACAAATTAACAGGACACTATCGGCTTCCACTAAACTAGCGATAGAGTTCTGTACGAATTTCGTGCCCCTAGGGCTAAGAAATATACGCCTCTTTATCTCATAGGTAGAGTTAGCATACTCAAACGCCTCGCCCAGGACATCCGCACGCATCACCATACCAGGTCCCCCACCGTAAGGAGCATCATCAACGCGGCTATTTACAGCAAAACGCCTTATCGGAACCACTTCGAGGGACCAACATCCACTGGCCAACCCCCTACCGATTACAGACGCACCCAAAGGCCCAGGAAAAACCTCCGGAAACATCGTCAGGACGACAAAGCGCACAACAGAAGGTTCTATAGCACGTGAACAAAACGCCGACCCCTGAGACCGACAGAAAACGATACAGAGCCAGACTTTATAGCGAAAATAGTATGATCGCTACCCATTCCGACATTTCTGCCAGGATGAAACTTCGTTCCGCGCTGTCTTACTATTATGTCACCCGGAATTACGGTCTCGCTGCCAAATTTCTTCAAGCCTAACCTTTTACCTATCGAATCCCTACCGTTGCTACTACTACCACCGGCCTTCTTCGTTGCCATAAGATTTCACGAAAAATAATAAAAAAAACAGACCCCGAGCTGAAAAGTCAACTACAAAGCAACATCTGTGACTCTGAGGATCGTCACATATTGTCTATGGCCATTCCGCCTGCGCGAATTTTTTCTGCGCCTCTTCTTGAAAATGACAAGCTTCTCACCTCTTTCTTGCGCTAAAACCTTGGCTTTAACGGTACCAACACCGAAGTGAGGTCTGGCCTCCTCGTCAAGAACACACTTCACACAAGAAATCTCAACCTCTTTCCCTGGCTCAGCAGCGATCTTCTCCACACTGATAACCTGTCCTTTCCTGACAAGGTATTGTTTACTCCCTTGTTCGACTACCGCAAGCATAAAGGCATCCCCGACACCACTGGAGAAGATTGTAAATCCTGACTCAAAAAAAGTAAAGTACAGCCTCACGGGCCAAGGCTTAGATATTGTGCACCTGTATATCAATACAACTTATACAGCTCTACGATTCGCGAATGCTATTCCCAGTGTTCCCTCATCTAGATAGTCCATTTCGCTACCTACAGGTATGCCATGCGCTAAAAACGACAATTTTACCTGTGCACCTTTTAGAACTTCGACTATGTATTGTGCAGTCGTCTGACCTTCTACAGTCGCGTTGGTGGCAATGATCAGCTCTTTTACAGCTCCGGAAGAAACTCTCCGTTTTAATTTTTCTATTTGCAACGTTTCTGGAGTAATACCATTCACAATGGATAATGCACCATTCAGCACATGATATCTTCCACTGTGTACTCCGGCCTTTTCTATTGCCCAGAGATCAGTAATCTCTTCGACTACGCATACAATATCTGAGCTTCTTTTAGTGCTTCTACAAATTGAACAGGGTGATTCACTTTCAAGATTTCCGCACAGCTCACAGTGCTTGATGGTCTCGAAAAGAACCTGCATCGTATCGATAAACCGCATCAACGTTGTCTCCTTCGATTTCAATAAATGCAAGACTATTCTCCTTGCTGATTTAGGCCCCAATCCTGGCAAACTTTCAGCGAGGTTTATTAGAGCTTTTATCTTCTTGTCCATTAACTTTATTGTTCAATCGCGTGTATAATCATATCCGGGTTTTGCGTCTGCGCACATTCTGTGTTTGTGTATGTCTTATAAGTTGTTTCTGTGCGGCTTAGCTGCTCTTATTTCTTTTTCGCTTGCTTTTTCCGCACCGTCGTCCTTGCACTCTGATGCGTTAAAATTCAATCCTAGAACAGTGAGGGTAAGTGAAAACCTTCTCTTTCCCGCTGATTTACCTGTAGGTAGCACTGATGCGCCTATTACGATAGTTGATTACTCCTCTTTCTCCTGTACACACTGCAAGGCTGCCTTTGAAAAGCTTATCCTACCTGTATACGAAAAATACGTTAGGACAGGCAAAGTCATGCTAATCATGAGGGACTTTCCGCTTGATAAGTTATCGTTCAATGCGTCTGTTTTTCTTGGGTGCTATCGTAAAACCATAATCCCTGATGACGAACACGTGATCAGACTAATAACAAAACTCTTTGATATCGGAAGCGGCGCAAAAAGCAAGGAAGATGCTGAAAAAATGTTTGACGGTATTGTTTCGGATTCGAATCTTCAGGGGAGCACAAAAGAGAAGTTTCTCTCCTGCATGGAAGACCTTGGTGTCAAGGACGAGGTGTTATATTCAAAGCTGTTCGGAATCAAGAAAATAGGTATTGATGGTACCCCGATGATTTTCATCAATGGTGAAAGGTACACGGGACCTTTTAAATTTTCTTTTTTTGAGAGGAAGATAGAAAAGATCCTGAACGATAGAAAATCATAGAGGGATAGCAGGTAAAATCGGACTATTTATCCAGTTAAGGTTCACTTATCTCCTGACAATCTCTCTGGCTTGATTAGACTACGGTGTATGTGATGCTCGGCTTATGAGAGACACTATGTGTCAGTCTCACACAGAGCTTTAAAAGTGCGGGTTCACAACTATTACAAATCGTCCAGTTACAAACTATGCGTATGATTGGCCAATGTTGACATTACGCAAGTTAATTAAGACAATACTGCGTTGTTGGTTTTATTCCTGTTCCACTGTCCTAAAAATGAGAACCTTTTTGTTAGTACTTGCCCTTGTTGCTATAGCAGGTTTTCCTTTTGTGTCGAATTGGTATTACGGGCGTGTCAGAGACTCTTATGCGATCTCGCAAACGGAGAAGGTCGTGGAAGAGTACATAAAGAAGAATCCAGAAAAAATACTAGAGTCAGTAAACCAGTATCGTCTCGCACAGTTTGAGGAACAACAAAAACAAAAAGAGCAGGAAATGAGCAGGCTGATAGCTCAGCACAAAAGCGAGGTTTTTGACACTCGTTATCCGTCCTTTGTCGCAGAAAATGGAAAGGCTACCTTGGTTGAATTCTTCGATGCTTCGTGTGGCTATTGTAAGCTCGCCTCACAAATTCTGCTGAAGTTAAAACGTGATTATCCCAATGTTACGTACACTCTGAGGAGTTTGCCTATTCTTGGACAGAGCTCGTTGATTGCTGCAAAATACGATACCGGTGTTTTTCTTTTTATGAAGGAGAAAGACATTCAAGATTCGAAGTACTCTGATTTTCACTCCAAGCTAATGTCTCATGAGGGTACTTACACACCAGAGGTCGTCACAGGAATACTTTCTGAAATCAGCCTTGATCCGCAAGAAGTATTGAAATTCGTCGAGAAGAATGAGGGTGAAATTTCCAGTATGGTCGAGGCAACCGTACAACTTGCACAAAAATTGCGGCTAGAGGGAACGCCCGTATTTATCGTTGGTGATAAGATAGTGCAGGGTGTAAGTGAGGCTGGACTTCGCGAGATACTTGAAAAGGCATCATAAGCAATAATTTACTTTAGCTTCCTCATTTGGCGTCTTTTTGAACAATTCTGAGCTGCTCGTCGGTTGGGTCTTGTAGTTCTTTGTTCGGGTTTCCACTCATCCTTCTTCCATAAGCTTTTACGACCTTGACCCTTTCTAGGAGCTTCTGTGATGTTATTTCCTATTCCTATGGAGGTTTCCGTTTTATGGAATCACTCCACAATAAACTTACAATTGAACAGCCATAAGAGATAAGTTTTTATATTTTTTTTGAAATAATTAACAGAATGTTCAGCTTTCCGGGCTAGACTCTGGCCAGATAATTCTGTGCGGCAGGGAAAATTTAACTGCCTAGCAGACTTTCAAGACAAAAAAGCAACTTCAAAAATAATAAACTGGAAAGGGGTACGAATATGATGTCATTAGAATTTCCTTTACATGACGACGATGCACGTATTTACGTTGATGGTGATCTAGCAGAGTTTAGTTTCATTTGTGACGGCAAAGATTTATCACGCGAACTTCCAAATCTGCGAACAAAGGACGAGGTCTCGTATGTTTTAGATCATGATCCAAGGTACAACCCAACTCTACTAGAAACAATAAAAGTTCTTGAACATGACAAAAAGGATGGCTCACTTCCTGAGGACAAGGACAGAACAGAAAACAAGGCAATTATGAATGTTTTGAAACATCTGGATACCGAGGCAAAGACTGAAAAAGCAAAAAAGAAAAAATAACAATTGAAGACTACCGGCTGTACTTAACAAATACAGTCAGGACTGGAAAGCAGGTCACCGCATCCTAATTGGATCTAAATAATATACACTGGAGGTTCGTATTTTCTATTATGAAAGGGATAGAATGTTAAATTTTATGATTTTTTATAATAAAAATAGATATAAAATTTAGTAATTTTATAAATTTTTTATAACAAAGGACTACCCTCCCTACATAAAATTTCTAAGACGAAAAATCCCTATGTCAAATGAAACACTTCTGAGCGTACTTTCTGATGAAACGCACTTTGCTAATCTAGTTGATGAACTTCTTCTCAGCTTGGTTAAAGACAGTATTTTCACTCAAGTAATAAAAGGCGAGGGAAAGACAGAATTAAAAGACATTCTTACAGATAGCACTGGCAAGTTTAAAGAGCTGATAGGAAGTAGCGGTAAGGATATACTAAAAAGCATACTCACAGATGGCTCAGGCAACTTTAAAGGCCTTATAGAAAGCACAGGTAAGGCAGAAGTAAAAGAGGTACTCACTAATGAAAAATTCAAAGAGCTTTTTGGAAGCGATGGTAAGGATATATTAAAAGACATACTCACAGATAGCACTGGTAAGTTTAAAGAGCTGATAGGAAGTAGCGGTAAGGACATACTAAAAAACATTCTTACAGATAGCACCGGTAAGTTTAAAGAACTTATAGAAAGTGCAGGTAAGGGTAAGCTGAAAGACCTTCTTATTGATGGAAACTTTAAAAAATTATTTGAGGATGACACGAAAGCTGCTCATGTAAAAGAAATACTTACAGACAGCAACGCTAAGGAAATACTCACAAATGAAGTAGCAAAAGAGGTACTAAAATCCGATAAATTTAAAGATGCAATAACTGGTGCTGGTAAGGACGCACTAAAAGAAATACTTACTTGCGATAAATTTAAAGAGGCAGTAACAGGCGATGGTAAGGACGCACTAAAAGAAATACTTACTTGCGATAAATTTAAAGATGCAGTAACAGGCAATGGTAAAGACAAGCTAAAAGAGATTCTTACTCACGAGAAGTTTAAAGCACTCATAGAGAGTGAAGGCAAAGACATACTGAAAGACATTCTTACAGATAGTACCGGTAAATTTAAAGAGCTAATAGAAAGCACGGGTAAGGATGAAGCAAAAGCAGTACTTACTGACGAGAAATTTAAAGACTTGTTTAATGACAAAACAACAGCTGGCTACGTGAAAGAAATACTCACCAGTGATAAGTTTAAAAAATTATTTGAGGACAATACCAAAGCTGGCTACGTGAAAGAAATACTCACGAACGATACAGCTAAGGAAATACTTACCAATGATAAATTTAAGGAAGCAATAACAGGCGATGGTAAAGACATACTGAAAGAAATTCTTACAGATAGCACTGGTAACTTTAAAGGCGCAATAACAGGTGCCGGTAAAGATGAGCTAAAATACATACTCACTAATAGCGAGTTTAAAAGCTTATTTGATAGCAAAGATAGCGCTGAAGCTGTTAAAGAAATATTTACCCACAGTA
The DNA here is from genome assembly GCF_000022525.1 of Neorickettsia risticii str. Illinois. Lineage (NCBI taxonomy): Bacteria > Pseudomonadati > Pseudomonadota > Alphaproteobacteria > Rickettsiales > Anaplasmataceae > Neorickettsia > Neorickettsia risticii. The sequence continues at coordinate 824,864 of NC_013009.1, forward strand.
AGTTTAAAGAACTACTTAAAACGTGCAAGGACAACCCAAAAAATACGGCGGCGCTTGCAGCTGCTTTAGATGAACTAAAAGATCTAATTACCTGTGGCAGCGGTGATCATGCAACAAAACTACAAGCCTTTGGAAGTGCACTATGCACCAGAAAAAAAGAGTCGTGCGATAATTTTAGCTCTGCAAACTGCAGTAGTACAACAACTGCATAATTACGTAGCGCTAGGTGGGGGTAATTTACCCCCACCTAGCTAGAATCACACGGGGAACTTTCTCTCTATTACTGAGGTCTTAGGATTTACTTTCAAATTACTATGACAGCCGATTAAATTATTATGACAGACGATACACTTTTGAGTGTGCTTTCCAATGAAACTCATTTTAATAACTTAATTGATGAATTTCTTCTCAGCTTGGTTAAGGACGCAATGTTCAATCAAGTAATAAAAGGTGAGGGAAAAACAGAATTAAAAGACATACTTACGGACACTACGGGCAAATTCAAAGAGCTGATCGGAGGTAGTGGTAAAGCTATATTAAAAAGCATACTCACAGACAACACCGGTAATTTTAAAGCACTTATCGAAGGCAATGGTAAGACCCAAGCAAAAGAGGTCCTTACACATGAGAAATTTAAGGAATTATTCAGTACTGCTGACAGAGCTGGTATTGCTAAAGAAGTGCTTACTGCTGAACAATTTGAAAAATTACTCAAAGGTAGCGGTAAGACCCAAGCAAAAGAGGTGCTAACAAACGAGAACTTTAATAAATTATTTGATACCACCAGTAGTGCAAAGATTGCTAAAGAAGTGCTTACTGCCGAACAATTTGAAAAGTTACTTAAAGGCAGCGGTAAAACCCAAGCAAAAGAGGTGCTAACAAACAAGAACTTTAATAAATTATTTGATACCACCGGTAGTGCAGATATTGCTAAAGAAGTGCTCACTGCAGAACAATTTGAAAAGTTACTTAAAGGCAGCGGTAAAACCCAAGCAAAAGAGGTGCTAACAAACGAGAACTTTAATAAATTATTTGATACTACCGGTAGTGCAGATATTGCTAAAGAAGTGCTCACTGCAGAACAATTTGAAAAGTTACTTGAAGGCAGCGGTAAGAATGAAATAAAAGAGGTTCTTACGAACGAGAACTTTAAAAAGTTATTTGATACCGCTGACAGCGCTAGTATTGCTAAAGAAGTGCTCACTGCAGAACAATTTGAAAAGTTACTTGAAGGCAGCGGTAAGACTCAAGCAAAAGAGGTGCTCACAAACGAGAACTTTAAAAAACTATTCGAAAACAGCGGCAGAGACATACTAAAAGACATTCTTACAGATAGTACTGGTAAATTTAAAGAGCTCATAGAAAGTACTGGCAAGGAGAAAGTAAAAGAACTTCTTATCGACGGGAAATTTAAGGACCTGTTCACCGATGCAACAAAAGCTGGCTATGTAAAAGAAATACTCACGAACGATACAGCTAAAGACATACTCACTAATGATAAATTTAAAGATGCAGTAACAGGTAAAGGTAAAGATGAGCTAAAAAGTATACTTACCAATGATAATTTTAAAAAACTTGTGGAAAGTACAGCCAAAGACAAGGTAAAAGAAGTTCTTACAAATGAGAATTTTCAAAAATTGTTTGACCAAACCACAAAAGCTGGGCATGTTAAGAGCGCACTAACGGATGAAAACTTCTGGAATTTATTTACAAAGAGTGACACAGAATTCAGTAATTACTCACCATTTGTAAAAACCATAAGTGAATTGAAAGACCTAATTCACTGCGAAGATGGTAAGCATGAAGAAAAACTAAAAGCCTTTGGAGATAAGCTTAAGGAGGCAAAAACCCCAGATTCAAAGAAAAAGAATTAGTAAAGAGCAGAGCATCTTACTCTGCTCACACTAAACAATAAGAAGGGTTTAAAACCCTTCTTGTTGCAACTAGGGTAGTGTCTATCTCTATCTGGAACTGCTCTAAAACTAACTTCCCACCCCAAATCACATTAAAGCAACACCTAGCCCGTCTAAATTTGCGTCAAAACTGACTCAAATTTGGTGCCACACATCAAAGAGACAGTCCAAAATAGCTTATACCTACTAAGTCCCACACCGAGATAACTCATCCCTACCACAACAACGTAAAGGATAAGTCGGAAATGCCAATAATCAAAACGTACGTAAATTGACAGTAATGCGCTCCAATAATTCCTCTAGGTTGCTATATCCCAATTTTATATTAGGCGATCTATACGTAAACCTTACATCTTCCAGTATGAAAAAGACAAAATAAGGCTTTATGCAATTCTCTATAATAGAAAATAAATATAAAACTTAGCAATCTTAAACATTATAATTTTATATATTTTTCATAACTTAGGGCTACTATCCCTGAATAAATCTCTTAAGATAAATAATTTTTATGGCAGGTGATACACTTTTGAGCGTACTTTCCGATGAAACGCACTTTGAAAATCTAACAGATGGAATCTTCCTCAGCTTGGTTAAGGATCCGAATTTTGCTAGTGCATCAAAAGGCGTGAGTAAGGCAGAGTTGAAAGATGTACTCACTAGCGAAAACTTTAAGGGACTATTTGAAGATCAAGCTAAAGCACAAAATGTAGTCGCAGTACTGAAAGACTCAATAGCAAAGGCAGTACTGGAAAGCGATAAATTCAAGGCGCTGCTTCAGACACAAGGTAAAGCTGAGTTGCAAGATTTACTAACCAATGACAATTTTAAGGGACTATTTGAAGATCAAGCTAAAGCACAAAATGTAGTCGCAGTACTGAAAGACTCAATAGCAAAGGCAGTACTGGAAAGCGATAAATTCAAGGCGCTGCTTCAGACACAAGGTAAAGCTGAGTTGCAAGATTTACTAACCAATGACAATTTTAAGGGACTATTTGAAGATCAAGCTAAAGCCAGCAGCATAAAAACCATACTAACCAACCAAAATGCAACAGGTGTTCTTACCGATGGTACAGCTAGTAATGTTATAACGAATGACACTGCCAAAGAAGTACTAAAGAATGCAAATGCAGCTGAATTGCTTAAGGACAACAACGCAGCTGAAGTACTAAAAGATGAGACAGCAAAGGAAATATTGAAAAACATCAAGTTTAAGGAAATTTTAAAAGGTGCGGGCAAAGACATAATAAAAAATATCCTCACAGATGGCACTGGTACTTTTAAAGGACTTCTCGAATGTGCAGGAAAAGATAAAGTAGGCAATGTTCTCACAAATCAGACTTTCAAAAAGCTGTTCGAAAGTCCAGGTAATGAGGAAATAAAAGATATCCTCATTAACGAAAATTTCGAGTCATCATTCGAGAACAAAGAAAGTGCTCAGAAATTAAAAGACAGTCTTACTGCCAAAACTGTCAAAACCCTATTTGGCGATCCCGTAAAGGCTGAACGTGCGAAAAATTTGTTTACTAACACTAACTTTGCAGAACTTCTTCAACACAACAAACTAAATGACTTAGTAAACAATCAACACTTTACAAATCTGTTCAAAAATGAAACAACAGCCAGGCACGCAACCGAAATCTTAACTTCTCCTCACTTCAAAGCATCGCTTGAAAACAATGAGGCAGTTACCAATTTGAAAAAATTACTCACTCATTCAGCACTAAGAGAGCTGTTCAGCAATGATAATTTAGAAAACGCAACTAGCTTTGCCAAGAAACTTAGAGAGCTAGGAATAGTACGAACAAGGTGACAAACACACCACTGAGGCACCAACTACAAAACAAACTGGAGCTTTGCTTACGCTCGAACCAAAGCTGGTGCCCCAGTCCTACAGATAGAAAGCTAAATTCCAAATGTGAGGAACGTATCATGACACAAATCGTAATGACAACTGAGTGTCCATAAGCGTCGTTTAGTACAAGCAGGTTACCATAACAAGATTACTATTCATGTCAGACTTTTAAAAAAATAACAACTGCAACGCGTGCAAACATCCTTTAAAAGAGAATAAATTCCTGCGTTTCCAGCAGATAAAAACCTCACTAATCACCCATAACTAATTTCTCATTAGGAACGTAACTACTTGAACAAAAAACTCATAAGGTTTTTCTAAGATAGACCGACTCACTACATTTTCCGTTGTTATAAGTTGCGTAAAAACGGCAAAAAGTGTAGACTCCCACCAGGTAATGAATTCTAGATATGGGCTTAAAGTGCGGAATCGTTGGACTTCCAAATGTCGGAAAGTCGACATTATTTAATGCGATGACGCAAACACAAGCAGCCGAAGCTGCAAACTATCCTTTCTGCACAATAGAACCAAACATTGCTAAAGTACCAGAATATGATGAGCGCCTTGTTCAAATAGCTGAGATTTCAGCGGCACAAAAAGTCATATTCAGCCAATTAGAAATCGTTGATATTGCAGGGCTAGTTAAGGGAGCAAATAAAGGTGAGGGATTAGGTAATAAATTCCTTTCCCACATAAGAGAAGTGGATCTCATAATACACGTGCTGAGATGTTTTCCAGATGACAATATAAGACACGTTCACGGGAAGGTAGACCCTGTGTACGATGCGGAAATCATAAAAACTGAGTTGCTCCTTGCAGACATTCAGAGTCTAGAAAATCGTCTCAAAAAAAGTAAAACCTCTAGTCAGGTAATAGAACAAGCTCTAGAGATATTAAATAAAAAAAATCCTCTTCCATATGATCTAATGGATCAAACATTTAAGGAACTGCATCTATTAAGTGCAAAGCCGGTTCTATATGTGTGTAATGTCCCACAAGAAGATGTCGTCTCAGGAAACAATTTCAGCAAACAGGCAGAAAAATTCGCACAGGACAGTATGTCTGAAGCAGTGAAAGTTTCTGCAGCAATAGAAGCGGAAATCTCACTGTTAGAGTCAGCAGAAGACCGCAAACTTTTTTTGAATGAACTTGGCCTAGAAGAATCACAATTGAATAAGGTAATCCGGGCAAGTTCAAGGCTCCTTGACCTCATTGTCTTTTTCACTGCAGGAGAAAAAGAAGCAAGAGCCTGGCCTATAAAAAGAGGCTCTACAGCCCCTCAGGCAGCTGGAACGATTCATACAGACTTCGAAAAAAAGTTTATTAAGGCCGAAACAATAAGCTTCACAGACTATATCACTTTCGGCGGTGAGCAGAAATGTAAAGCACTCGGTAAAATTCGTTCAGAGGGTCGCGAGTACGTCGTACAAGATGGAGATATAATCCTTTTTAAACACGGGTAGTACTATGCCAAAGATCAGCAAAGATGTCCTAGCAAAGAGACTGAAAGAAAACATACAAAGACGGAAAAACGCAAAAACAGTGCGCCGTCTAAAGACAGGCTGTTCCACCCGTTCACAAGAAGAAAATCCACCTGGAAGCACTGCCTCAGGACACGAAAGAACTGCACCGTCGATCGGAACTAAAGATCAACACTCGAAAACTAAGGATACACAGCACCCTAGAGGATTCGAACCCCTGACCTTCTGATCCGTAGTCAAACGCTCTATCCAGCTGAGCTAAGGGTGCACACAGGGCCAGATTCTACACCGGAATTTACAAAAAGGCTAGAACCCCTGCTAAATTAACGCGATTAACACACTCACAAGAACCACGTTCATCCACACATATAACAAAAGTCTCCAAACACCTTTCTATTACTTTGGACAAACCTTTGCACCAGTACTTTGTGAAACTGTTGCGCCAACATTAACAAAAAGTACAGACTGAGGATTCAAAAAGTTCTTTATAAATAAGTTTAGATTTTCGACCTTTACCCTACGTATTCCTTCCAAATATTTTTCTATGTAATCGATTCCCAAACCTTCCTTTTGCATCTGCACGAGCATATCTAACATATTAGTCGACCTATCCATTTTCAGGACAAACATATCAACCAAATGGCTTTTGGCTTCCTCAACCCTTGCAGAGGTTAATCCAGAACGTTTTAACTCGTTCAACACGCCTAATATCCCCTCCCTTACCTGAGGAGCATTATCATTACTTGTTGTAGCAAAGCCGAACAATAAGTTAACCGCCGAGTGCCATAGCTGTGTATATATACCGTACGTATAGCCCTTGCGTTCACGAATTTCCTGCATCAACAACGACTCAAGCCCATCACCTCCAAGAATGTGGTTTAATACTACCAGGTTGTAGAAGTCCTTATCTGTTGGACTCACTCCACCGTGCCCAAACAAAATAACATTCTGTGGAATGTTTTTTTCAACCGAAATACATTCACCTGAGCTACGAAAGACAGGTTGTTCAGGCTTTTTGACCTCCATCATCGTTAAAGGGAACTCTATGAGATAATCATCTAACACAGACTTAATATCATCAGCATGCGTGTTTCCAAGAACCGCAATTCTCATGTTGATTCTGTTAAAAACATTGACGATTTTCGCCTTTATATCCTCCGCTTTTATTGCACCGACCGTTTCAACGCGTCCCCAACGCACATTCGAATAGCCTGAATTTGGAAACGCAACCTTGAAAAATTCTGTCTTAGCAATAGACATTGGATCACCTTCATCCCTCTTAAGTTGTGAAATTTGTCTCCCCTTCACTTTTGATAGAGTTTCGTCATCCAATTTTGGTTTTGCTATTGATGCACAAAAAAGCTCAATCACTTGCCTTATAGATTCCTTTGGGGCGCTCACAGTCACTACGAGATCATCTGTTCCAAGATCGTATACTATTTTACCACCAATCTTTTCGAGACTTTTCACAAAATCTCTATTAGTCGTACCACTTATACCCTCGTTAAGAACCTCTACGACAAGAGCTGCCAACCCGAGCTTTGTTTTTGGATCATATGCATAACCTCCCCCCTTGAATACAAAACTATAAAAGACCAATGGAACATTGTTTTTGGGAACAAACCAGGCTCTTACACCATACTTACTCTCAACTTCACTAATCTTAAATAAGGTCTGACTATCAACCGCATGGGAAAACTCACACACTACGAAAAATAAAACAAAGATGATACCCCTAAGCATATCTATTTATCTAAGTACCCTATTACTTTCTTCGCATTCATCAATTGCATAATCGCATTGTTAATTTGTTCTGGCGTTACAGCTGATATGTGTTCTGCCAATTTCTGAAAGTGATCAAAATCAGCACCTACAGACAAGGCAACAACGTGACTAATGCTCCTAGCATTGAAACCGTCCAAAGCTTTCATCAAGGAGGCTTTAAGTGTCATTTTCGCAGCTTCAATATCATCGGCACCGATGCCGCTTTTTACAACCTCTGACATAACACCTGAAACACTCTTCTCAAGAACTTCCAGTTTCACGTCCGCACTCAGCGGAGTAACAACTATTTCAACAATCCCCTTACGAAGAGTGAGATAATCATAATCTACCGAAACATTGAGTGCGAGCCTGAGATTATGAATGAGCTCCATACCCAATACACTTGTCTTACCACCCGCTAATACCTGAGAAGCTACTAACATCGCAGCATGTTCTTCAGCTGAAACATTAGGCGCTGGAAAAAAGTATATTAGAGCCCTGTCTTCTGTCTTATTATTAATCATCCTGACATCCATGTCCGAATGGTGTGCTGGTTCTACCACTCTACTAAAACACGAACGCCACCGGGAAGACGAGTTTATCAAGACACCATAATACTTCTCTATATACTCCTTTACCTCAGCAACATCGATGTCTCCAAGAATCAGAAGTACTGCATTTGATGGCCGATAGCACGCATTATACATTCTTTGCGCCACTGCAGCATCGAAGAGCACAAGTTCCTCCTCCCAACCTATAACGTTCCAACTTGTTTCACTGCGATAAAATGCTGCCATCATCTCTTCTTCGAGTTTTACAACTGGTTTGTTGTCTACTCTCATTTTACGCTCTTCTATCACGATTTTGCGTTCCAATCCTGCAGCCTCATCACTAATCACGAGATTTTGCATCCTCTCAGCCTCGAGACGAATGACTTTCTCTAACTTGTCTTTGTGAAAAAGTTGATGGTAAACCGTATGATAATCAGACGTAAAGGCGTTATACAAAGAATGCAATCCATGTATCTGCTTACTAATACTCGGGACATTCTTTGAACTTCTGAACATTAGATGCTCTAGATAATGTGCAAGCCCGGAACTACCCCTAGGATCGCTCGCACCTCCAACCTTATAAAGCAGAACATGCGACACAATGGGTAGAGAAGTGTCCCTTATCAAGTAAACATCCAACCCATTACTCAGTGTATAATGGATGCGCTCATCTTCTTTTGAATGCCCCACGCTCAAAAGGAAAAATGAAAAAACACAGAGCAAACAAGATAAAAACTTCTTCATAATATTTCTTATCTAATTTATGCTACCGACCTTCTCACTGGTTGAATAAAAAAGTACAAACGCAACACCAAGAAAAATCGCTGCATCAGCAACATTAAAAACCGGCCAATGGAGATCCAAAAAATGAAAGTCAATAAAATCGCGCACAGCACCAAAACGCACTCTGTCAGTCACGTTAGCAACAGCCCCTCCAAGGATAAAACCCCACGCCACACAAGCAACCAACCTCCTTTCACGAAAAGAAAAGAACAGCACAAATAGTACTACAGGCACATTCACAAGAAGAAAAAAAAGATTTGAGAACTGGTACCCACCAAAAAATCCAAAACTCACCCCAGTGTTGTGCACCTTGACGAAATTAAGAATGGGCAAAAGCTTTACTCCTGTAACACCGTCAAGCATCAAGGCGCACAGGTGCTTCGTATATAAGTCTATGGAGACCACACAAAACCCGACTAGAACCACTAAAACCTGCTGAAAGAAAACGGATCCCTCAAACAACTTCCCTCGCAACACGCAAGCCACACCCTGTAAAACGCACCCTAAAAACAAAGAACCTGGAGGAACAAATTACTGATCAAACTTCTTGAAAAATCTGCAGTCAAGCGGCTCGCCAGTAAGTTTCGTAATTAACTCGTCCATGGAACAACGCGCTCCCTTAGTATACACATTAGAACTTAACCACGCAACTAGTTTTCTTATTAATGATTTCTCTTCCCTTAATCCGGGACATTCAGACTTTAATATGTGAAATATCTGGCCAGACGCAATCATGCCCTTTAAGTAAGAAGGATAATAACAAAATTCACCAAAAAACCAATGATGATTATCGAGAATACTTGCGTGTGGATCCTTTACACCAAAATAATACGAAAGATCCTCAACGAAAAGCTTCTGAACATCATCAACAGAAACTTCACCGTTTATCAGCGACTTCTCAATTGAAAATAGTATCATCAAGTGGGTAAGTGCCACGAACTTGTTTGCGCCCATGACTGAGCTCGAATACTCAGATTTCTCCTCTACACCGAGAAATTGAGCAAAGTTCTTCTCTTCAAAAAGAAAATGGGAAAACAGAAAACCCTGAACTGCATACATAGAAATACTGGTCGGATTGCAAATCGGCTGTGTTCTCCATTTATCGTATGGAAGATTCCTTATATACAGCCCCTGCCCTAAGAGGAACAACAATGTAGGAAAGAATGCACCTCCATCCTCCTGCATAATCAACTTGAGATCATTTTCTCCTCCCGAGAGGTAGAAATGATCTGAGTAAAAAACTCTCACCACATTCCTTGGAAAGAACTTCTCGACCACACGCTTGTAGCTATGCTTAGCATCTCTTTTTTCTTGAGGCTTATTCAAGGCAATCTCTCCTACACCTCGGACTTTTGCTTTCAACAATGGACTCACACCTATGCAAAGCTGCTCAAGGTGTTCTGGATCAATCTGATAGGCCTTCAACAAAGCTGAATATTTATCTAAACCAGAATCCTTTGCATAAAGAGTCGCTATTTGCGCAACCACTTCAATAAGTCTTTTAAACTCCTCTTTTACAAGAGAAAAATCCCTTGCCTTTCTTGCTGCTGCATAAGCAGACCTACAAGCAAACGATGCCTCTGTGAAGCTTTCTACAACGTCAAATGGTATTCCCCTTCTCCTGGCGCAGAAGTCCTGCATAAACCCAAAGTTCACTCTTTGCCAATCATTCAAGTCCTTGGCCTTAAGCTTTGCCTGCTCAATCAGGAAATACAGCTCGTCACTTGTTGCAACGTCGTGAATGATCTCTTTCAGTGTGATTACCTGGGCCAATTTTTCATTCGCGAATTCACTATGGAGCCTTGCATCGAAATCAAGAAAACATAAAGTTTTTTGCAGGCTGTCAATTCTCGCGAATATTTTCTCTAATTTTTCATACTCTTCCATTGTTTTGTGAGCCTCTCTCCTTGGTTACGGCACGTCACGCCGGCAGACCAAGCCACCCCGGCAATTGTATACGATACGGTAACACTATTTCCACCCCAATTGTACAAAATATTCACTAGGACTTAACATGCTTTACAAAAAGGCGCTTAACTTATTGATTTTACCACACTAAGCATTATAGTTGCTTACGTAGTTATGGCATGCGAGCTTCTAAACTGAGAGTATATCACCTGCCAGGACTTCTCTATTTGGTTTTGTTTTTTATTTGTTCTCTTAAATCTCATGAAGAAATCGTTTATTGCGTCGATCCTCCTGTTACAGATGTTTGTTCAGCCGTCTTATGCAGATGATTCGGACAACTTCTCTAGTGATTTTTCTGACGCTTCTGTAACTTTGTCCTACAGATCTGCTTTCGCGGGAAATCAGAAATCCCTTGGTGAATACAGTACCTTTAATCATGGCGGAAACCTGGGATTCTACTACCAAGTACCTGGAATCGCAGATGTGGGTGTTGAAGTCGACGTATTAAATCCAAAGGCTCTTTTCTTGGACCGTGAAGGAACAGAAGCTGATATGCTCGCTTCCGCAGTCTTCTACTCTGGAATTTTGAAATTGCAAAAAAAAGATTGCCTTGGCAGATGATCTTGGATTGATTGGTGGAATCGGCTTGGGCCCTACGTATGTCACCTTTGATAAACCGACAAGCACGGATGGAAAATCTTTTGAAAAAAGAACACTCTCTTCTAAATTGAGCTTGTCTGCTGTCGGTGATTTATCGCTTTCCGTTGCACTTGCTGAGTATGTTTCCTGTACTGTTGGGTATTCATTACAGTACTCTCCGCTTGGTAAGATTTCGTTTGAAGAAACTGATGACAAAGGAAAGTCGGCAAAAGGGGAAGCGAATGCTCCGGCTCTTTTTGCTCATGCGGTTAAAATTGGTATTTCAACTACCTTTGGAGCATTTCTTGCATGAGTGCAATAATGGAAACTCGGGTTTGGAACAGTTCGTTCCTACCGAGTTTCCGCTTTCAGCTCCTCGAGCATCATTCTTGCTGCATTTTCCTCGCCTAGCTTTTTGCTTCTGCCAGTAGCCCTCCTCTTTTTCCCATCTACGCAGATTTCTACTTCAAAAATAGGTAGGTGTGCTGGCCCTGATCTATCTATGACGTTGTACACTGGTGGTTTCATTCCCTTTGCTTGAAGTAGCTCTTGAAGTGCGCTTTTTGGGTTTGGCTCAATAGAATCCGATTGAACAGCTAGCTCATACCAATGTTTCTGGATGAAGCAGGTAACTGTTTCAAAACCTGCATCCAGAAAAATAGCTCCTATGAGGGCTTCTAAAACATTCTCTAGATTATTTGTTTTGTCGCGTCCACCGGACGCTTCCTCGGAACTTGAAAGGCGAATACAATCACCTAAATTCATCTGACGGGCAAGCATAGCGAGAGCGGTCTTGCAAACAAGCACACTTTGCCTTTGAGAGAGTCTACCTTCAGGATCACCTGGAAAAAGATCGTAAAGCATAGAAGCAACAACTAGATTTAACACTGCATCCCCAAGAAATTCTAATCTCTCGTAAGACGGGCACTTTTCAACACTTGGATGTGTTAAAGCTTCAACAAGTAACTCTTTGTTTTTAAAATGTACTCCAAGTAAAGATTGCAGTTCTTCTAGTTCCATAAAGCATCTACTTCATAATATTCTCTGACGTCATCCTTAAAGATGTGCACTATAACTTCACCCATGTCGATCAACACCCAGTTACCTAAGTCGTAGCCTTCGGTCTTTATGGATATTCCTTTTTCTTTGCTTAGTTTCACGACAAAGTCAGCCAGAGTTTTTACGTGCTTATGTGAATCAGAAGAAGCAACAACCATGCAACCTGTTATACCTCGTCCACCATAAATCTTAATATCTCTCCCTTTATGGACAGACAAACTTTCCAGGATTAAAGAAACTATTTGGGATTCCATTCTTCTGTATGTAGAGAGAGTACTAACCATTTTACAGAAAGCTAGAACAATACGAAACCCTGAAAAACTTATTCATCCAGGACCAACTCCGACAAGGGTTCTTGGTAACATAGAATATATTGATAATCAGCCGGTCGTAGAACATATTTCACTGATCTGTATATTTGTCCGCCGTCTAGAAGATAACTTGAACTGCTGGGAATCCAGTAAGTAAAACGAGAGATCTTTATGCAAATTCCCATCGATAAGTTGAGTCACGTCGTCAGTGTTAAGGTATTACACGTAGCACCATTTTGTTCAATTTATGTGCGATTTACAACATTTGAACCAAGAATTGGTACAAAAACAATTTCAATACGCACGAAGCTCCAAAAACTCCACTTCATGAGCAAAACGGGAGCTCTTTATACCTTTTCTATCACTCTCATTCTTGCAGAACGGGAGCTTGGATTCTCTCTCACTTCGTCCCTACTTGGAACAACAATCTTCTTCGTGAGCAAATTAAACCCATTTCCATGAACACTTCTAAACAAATGTTTGACTATTCTATCTTCAAGAGAATGGAAACTAACAACAACTGCCCTACCTCCAACTTTCAGCATTGTCAGCGCTGTTCTCAGTCCGCATTCAAGGGCACCCAACTCATCATTTACGAAAATTCTTAGGGCCTGGAAAGTCTTTGTCGCTGGATCTATCTTGTAGTACCTTTTCGGAAAACAAGATCGCACGATTTCTGCTAGACTGCTGGTTGTCGTGATTCTCTTTTTGCGTCTTGCATCAACAATTGCATGAGCTATCTTCCTCGACATTCTCTCTTCACCAAACTGGTAGATAATGGAAGCGATTTTTACTTCGGTGTAACTATTAACAATTGTCTCAGCTGTTAGTATAGTGTTCCTATCCATGCGCATGTCCAGAGGACCTTCGTGAAGAAAAGAGAAACCTCTATCAGCAACCTTTAATTGCATTGTTGAAACGCCCAAGTCAAACACAATCCCGTCTACCTTTACTTCACCCAGCAAAGCTTCAATATCCACGAAATTAGCATTTATGAAGGTTGTACGCTTGGGAAAATCACTCTCTATAAGCTGGAAGAACCGTTTTACTGTCTCATCACGATCAATAGCGTATACAAAACAATCGACACTACTCAAAATAGCTCTGGTGTAGCCGCCTGCACCAAATGTTGCATCTACATAAACAGCACCATTTTTCGGAGCAAGAAATTTCAGAGCTTCGCTCAAAAGGACTGGCTTGTGTAATATCTCATCTTTTGAGCCATCAGTAACACTCATTTAAGCACTCAAGAACGCTTCATCCAGTTGATAATGTACCAAAAAGTCTTAGAGAATGCTCTGTTAGTTCCGAAATACAACCAGTACGCCTTCTATTCACAAATAAAAGAACAGAACTAACCGAAAAATTCATGTGTCACTTGCGTCATATACCATCCTGTAACCGAATATTCTGTTACTTGCTTTTGAGGCAAAGCGTGTGGCACTCTTTGGTATTTCTGTATCCTCAACTTTAGAAAAGACTTTCAAGGCAGATTGACATATTTGCTGAGCATAATCTTGATCGTCAGTTGCAACGACAACCTCAGCTAATGGGTGCAAGCTGTGACCTAGGAGCTGAAAAAATGGTACATCTACAATTCTACGTTTGTGGTGCTTCCTTTTGGGCCAGGGATCAGGAAAGAGTATGTATACTTCATGAAAAACTTTACGGCGCAACTTTTCCAACAGAAGACGAACATCGTTATTCCAAATTAGAACATTTGATAGTCCGTGAAGTTTCACTTCCTCTAGTAGCTTGGCTATACCATTTACGTATACTTCAGCACCGACGAATACCTTATCCGGATAATCTATAGCCTTCTTTAGTATGTGCTCACCAAAACCAAAGCCAACTTCCAATACGATCTCACTCCTGAGATTTTCGAGTTTCTCATGAGATGCAAGAAACCTTTCTAAGCCGATAAGCTTATTCTCCCTAAAATTACGACCACGACGTCTTCCATAAGATCTGAGAAACTGCTTCTCTTCCAGCCTCAGATTTAGTTTATTGTGCACAAACACATCAACTCAGAGATCACCAAAAAACGAAAGGTTAACATCTGAAAAGAAAAAGTATAACACCCCACAATTCGCCATTATTCAGTCTCAGATCTCCTACGACGAGGACACGTCTACGCCAAGCATTTTGTATGCCTCCAACCTTTTCGACAGAGCAGCATCGTAGAGCTTCGTCCTAGAATAATCACGTAGCAATTCATCGAACCTCGCTATGGCAGCATGGTAATTCATTTCTTTAAAATAAAAGGATCCTATGGAAAAGATTTTCTCTGCCATAATTTCGTCTATCTCGAGTAATTTCTTCTGCGCATCTGTCACATACTCGGATGCAGGAAAAGTCTGTATTAAAACCGTAAAGGCGTCTCTAGCTTTATCTGCAAATTCACCACTATTGGTACGACCCTTTGACATCTGAAAGTAGGCATTGCCCTTTATGTTGAGAACCTGATCCACTTTCTCACCGTCTGGATAGTTCAAAAGGTATCCTTCGGCACTACCTGCTGCTGCAGCGAACTTTCCCTCATCGTAAAGTATTTTAGTGTAGGAGGCCTTTGCTTTTTCCCCTATGGAAGAAAAGGGTGCAATATCAGCCACTTTTTCGAAAAGTTCCTTTGCAGCCTTGTAGTTTTTTTTCTCAAGTGACAGAACCGCACTGCTGTACATTGACAGTTCATCTTCTCGCACTTTGCTGTTCAAAACTTTTTTCGATTTCCCAACACCACAGCCGGAGAGAACACAAAGAAAACAGACAAACAAAAAGTTATATAGCTTTCTTCTCATTCGGGCGATAACGGACTACAATATGACCGTTGATTATAATCTGACAATGCAATTAAAAAAAGTTCTTGTCGTCGGAAACGGCGCAAGGGAGCACGCTTTAATCACGAAAATTAAGGAATCACCGATGCTTGACAAGGTTTACACTACGAACCTGAACTTTGGTCGGTTCGCAGAATACCTTGATACAAACCTAGAAAACTACTTATACACGTCGTCTACTTGCAAGACGGAAGGAATAGATCTAGTGGTCATAGGACAGGAAGAACATTTGGCAAGAGGTATAACGGATGCTCTTATGGCTGAAGGTATTCCTGTTTTTGGACCAACAAAAAATGCAGCTAAATTGGAGTCATCAAAGTTTTTTGCTAAAGAAATAGCCGAAATGAACGGTGTACCTGTAGCTAAGTACAGTTTTTGTTCATCAATCAACAACTTGAAAAAGCAAATTGAGAGCGTTGGAAGTTTCCCGTTGGTTATCAAGGCCGATGGACTTGCATCTGGAAAAGGTGTCATAGTGTGTGAAACCATGGGAGAAGCACTAGAAGCAGGCGAAGCAATGCTAAATGGTTTATTTGGCGAAGCAGGCAGGAACATAATAATAGAAGAGTTCTTATATGGGCAGGAATTGAGTTATTTTGTCCTGGTTGATGGACAGACTATTCTTCCAATTGGCCATGCGAGGGATCACAAACAAATTTTATACAACCGAAAAAAGTATAATACCGGTGGAATGGGAGCATACTCGCCCGTGCTGCTCTCCAAAAAAACTGAACAAGAAATACTTGGGAAGATTGTATATCCAACTATCAATGCATTGTCAGCAATTAACGTTCAGTACAGGGGAGTCCTCTTTGCCGGGCTCATGTTGACTAACTCTGGACCTAAACTATTGGAATATAATGTCCGATTTGGTGATCCAGAAACCCAAGCAATACTACCACGCCTCAATGCCGATCTCCTTGATCTTATGGTTAAAACGTTAGATGGGAATCTTGACAGAGCTACGATTTCCTTCAAGAAAGAGGTGTGTATGTCTGTCGTTCTGGCAACTCGTGGGTATCCAGTCTCCTATGAAACCGGATACCGAATAGACAATGTAGAAAAGGCACTGCAAAACGTTGAAGGACTCCAGATTCTTAACGCTGCTGTAAGGTACGATGCAGAAGGACAGATGATTTCTAACGGTGGTCGTGTTCTCAACCTAGTTGTAAGCGCCCCAACGTTATTGGAGTGCAAACGTAAAGTCAAACGTGGTTTGGAACTAATAGACTGGAAAGAAGGAGTTTACTTGGATGAATTAGTCGTAGTGTAGAGCCGGAGTGTTTTTTCACAGCGACGTTTCACCGAAACTCCGTATCGCATCGTCTGTGAAATTTGCGAGTGTGTAACCGCTTTGACACAGTCAAAATTCCAAGAATGGAAGCCTGCTAAACCCGTTTCTTTGTTGAGTAGACCATTGTTTAAGAGTGGAAAACTACTTCGAATGCAAACATTGTAAGAAGCGTTACGAGCGTGAACATAGCTATCTGGATCACTCTTATTACGGTACCGTACAGAAGATATCTCGCGTCCTCCTCACGAAGAAGCGCGGCCTTAGCGCAGGCTAAGATCCCATGCCTCACCCGAGCACCACAATTCCTAGTTGCCACTACGTCAAGAGGTATAGAAAATAATGCAGCAAATATCCCAAAAACAAGACCAATAGCTGTTCCGCTAAACAGGTTCATGTGGTACGCAATTGAAATTTCATACGAGGCCACAGAAGCAGACCAGAAAATCATATTACGCAGGAGTATCGGTAACGCAACACCCCTGAAAGTTGCTCTATTTTCCATTAAGGCCCCCTTATTCCTACTGATCTCGCACATTTCCGCCCACACCGAAAACAGCGTTTCCAAAAGCCCTCCCATCATAGAACGAAAAAGCACAACGAAAAGTATGGCAGGATGAAAAAATGATTTTAGTACAATACCGGATATGGCCTCCGAAATGCCAAAAGACATAGAACTTAGAAAATTCATCACTGCATATGGAAGCGCACCTCTAAAAAAAGGAGCCAAACCATCGTCAGACAAAGCATCTAAAGCTATCTTGCGATACGAAGCTCGTGTCTGTTGCCTCATTATCTTTAGGAACTGCAACGGAGACATCAGCACAGCTGCAACTGCAGCGAACGAACCGAAAAACACTCCTCCTAAAATGACATCATAAAGTTGCAGGAACATATACTCTTCCGAATGTGTCTAAGTTAAATACCGAAATATCTCAGAATAAACGTCGTCAAAACGGTCACAGTAGTATAGATGCTGATTTGTAATATCCTGATTGTACTGCCCAAAAGAAATTTACTACTAGAATCAGTCGCCACCAGAAGCATGCGTCTTATCAAAGTCAATTCTTCTTTAGCAGCGCAACTCTGTGTTACCATCACATCTAACGGAATAGAGATAATGCCAAAAACAAGCCCTAGAATAACTGATAAAATGAGTGAGGTGTCCATGCTAAGACAAAGCTTAGTCGAAATCTCATAGGATGAAGTCGCACCTAACCACGCAACTGAATTTCTCAAGAAAGCTGGGAAAAGTATACTCAAGGCTCGACCTTTACCAAAGGCAAGATCCCCCTTGTTCCTAACAATCTCACGTACCTCAGGATATATAGTCAACACAGTCTCTATTGCTCCTCCTAGGAACGCTCTAACGAAGATGCCAATCAAAATACCGTATTGAACTGGAAGCACAATCTCCGAAATTCTGTCACTCAAACCGAATGAAAGATTAGCAAGAAAGTTCATCGTAACGTAGGGAAGCGCACCACCGAAAAAAATCCCTATCGCTCCGCTCTTCCCAAATGCACGAAAAAAAATAGAAGAGTAAGAAGCCGCCGTCTCCTGCCGAATAATCTTCAGGTACTGCAACGGCGCAATAGCAAACGCAACAACACCCGCGAAAGATGCATACACAAGAGGGACCAAAAAGAAAGAAAGCAACATAAGCCGACGCCAGAAACCTAATTAAGGGCTACAGGAAACCCAAACCAAGCTACTTAGAACCTTGCCTTACGTTACAACGCGGATTCTTCCTATTGTACACGTATATACGCTTACCCCTCTTAGCAACGTACGAATTGCGGGCATCACGTTTTTTCGCTGACTTCAAAGAACCTATTACTTTCATAAAACACCTACTCAGCTCGCAAATGGCCCACTACCTACAGACGGAAACATTGTACATTAAAAAAAGTCCCCGAACAACCTCAACCAGTAAACAAGGATAAGTCTCACTAAAACCAGCATTAAACCTTAATTCAACGTCCTGGAACAGATAACTAAAGTCCTTTTCATCAGCGAAAGTTAAGAATTTTACTTCTTTTAAGTAAGGTGCTACTAATAATTTTAGACGCAAATTTTATCTGGAATGCAGGGATTAAGATCAATCATTAAAGGGATTTTCACTGCAATAATCACACCTTTTAAACGCAACGCCATAGATGTAGAAAGCTTAGAACGATTAATTGAAATTCAAATAGCTAGTGCCGTAGATGGTATCGTAATAGCGGACTCGACTGGAGAAGGACATTCATTATCTCAATCGGAATACTGTAGCCTGGTAAAGAACGTAGAAGCAGTGCTTAAAAATAGGGTACCTCTGATTGTAAGTGTGCCACATTGTTCTACGAAACAAGCTATCGACGTAATAACTCACCTAAAAAACAAAACAATTGAAGCATTCCTCGTTGCAGCACCGTATTACCTGCGCCCACAACAAGAAGGAATCTTTGAGCATTATAAACAGATTACAAACAAAACAAAGGCGAACATTGTCATGTGCAACATACCACATAGATGTGCTATCAATGTAGAAAATGCAACAACACTGAAAATCATGGATCTGCCCGGCATATCGGCAGTTGTTGATTTATCAGGAGATCTTGAATATCCAACAATACTGCGTAAAGACAATGACCACGTACCTATACTTACAGGGAATGATACGACATATGCAGCCCACAGACTCAACGGAGGAGATGGAATAGTATCGACACTAAGCAACCTGATTCCTAAAGAAATGGTGGCGTTGGAGAGAGCAATATGTAAAGGTGACTATGAAAACATCAGAAAGTTACATAAATTTATTTTTCCACTTGCCAAATCTATGTCCTGCGAGACTAACCCAATACCTTTAAAATATGCTGTCAGTTGCATCTACAAATACATCACACCAAATGTCAGGCTCCCACTGACCGATGCAACTACGCCAACTAAGCAGTTAATACATACTCTTCTCAGTGACTTCGAAAGGGAGAAACAAGAACACGAGATTTTATCCCTGATACAAAGTTGATTAGACAACCGATTTAGTTCTGACAAACACCAAAATATTATCCGGGTAAGATCTTCGTATCTATCCGGCTTTCCCAGCCAGATATCTTCCTCTACCTGCAACAGGAACAAGAATGCTCTCAGGAGAGTCAGTTTATCTTGCACTTACTAGAACGAAGTCGTTTCAAGCAAAAATAAGCGTTCCAATTCGTCTTTTACCTTTCCAAATACATGAACAATTAACATGAGCACATACGCTATAAGCGGAATTGTCACATCATATTTGAGATCGCCAATCTGCTCAGGAAGAGAACACAAAGCCATAATGAATTAGACCTAATTGCAAAAGGTCCACCACCTGCGACATAGTAACCCAACAAAGAGGCACTTCTTTAACAGAACTGAACACCATAAGTCGTATTTAAAGAAATCTTATAAGGAAGAATCAATTGCTGGATTAGACTGTATGTATAACTTGGTGGATTCATCGGAATACAGCTCCCATAAAGCAAAATATAAATTAACGGTACTATGAAACACAACAAAACACTCCAAGCAGGTTGAAAACCCAGCTTATTTATCCTCGCGAGTTAAGTTATTTTGAATTGTGTAAGAAGGATCTGTGAGAACAGTGAAGTATCCCCAGCACAAGAATCCCAGGAACGAAAATGGAGGAAAGAAATACAATTCAATGCCCAGTGGACAATGACACAGGATTATTTTACCATAGCGTGGTTCGATTTCGAGTTTGCTGGATATGCCCAGTCCTGAAAAGTATAATCTAGCTCTTAGGATCCTGCATTGGATCTTGGCATTTGCCGTAATCGCTATGCTTGCAAGCGGGTTCACTATGACCAGCTATCTGACTCCACCTTTGAAGTTCGTTGTTTACGGAAAGCACAAGGCGATTGGTATGACGGTCGGTATTTTGATGCTCGTAAGGCTAGCGATTCGTGTGTGTTTTGGCGTCCCAGAAGCGCAGTTTTCCAGGTTGGAAAATATCTTATTGCGTGTTGTGCATTCTTTACTTTATGTTCTGACAATTGGAGCTGTTTTCTCAGGATACCTAATGTCCTGTAGTGCTGGCAAAGCTGTTTCCTGGTTTGGAGTTTTCGAATTCCCATTGTTGTTTCCGCGAAACCCAGATATCGCAAAAGCAGCGCATGACGCGCATCAGGTCATCATATATTTGCTCGCTTGCCTGGTTGCGCTTCATATTTTGGCAACCCTAAAGCATCTGATTGTTGATAAGGAGAACATTTTCAAACGAATGTTTTAGTGTAGCTCCCGCGCCTTATGCATTTTGTGAGATTCTTCATGCGTTAGGCTTTTTGTCGGTTGGTTTGTTTTCACAGGAGACACAAAGGCAGAGATTTTTTCTCCGGATCGGGTTTCTTTTTTCGCGTCTCTATGCTCCGGAGCGTTGTTAGGCTAGCGCGTGGAACTAAATGAATAACTACAAGCGCGAGTTTCTACATCGCTGTGACAAATAACATAGCTGAAACTTTAACAAGTTGTGATGGAATATTAGTAAAGAGTTGTATGAGAACACATAGTATCGACAGTCGCACCCAATGTAATGAATGAAAAATTGAACACCAAGACAAAAGTCACTCCTGAGGCAATATTATTTGATTGGGATGACACTATTGTTGATACACGGGTCATGATCCTAAATGCAGTTAATAAAACGCTGAGTCACTTTGGCAAACCAGTGCTTGATAGAGACATGAATGCACCCGAAAGAATGGATTTCTTCAAACAGACTTTTGGAGAGGAATGGATTTTCGCTTATTCGCTATTCACAGATCACCTTAGATCTGAGAACCCGGAACCGTTACGGATATTTCCAGGATTCACATCATTTTTGGATTTGATAACTGAAAAGCGCATATTTACGGGTATAGTCAGCAATAAATATAACGAATTACTCAAAAAAGAGGTCGATTCTCTCGGACTAACAGATCGATTTGATGTCATAGTCGGCTCAGGTGATACGGACCAGGATAAACCTTCCGCAAAACCACTGCTGTACGCTCTATCGATAGGTAACATTACCCCATCGAGAGAAACTGTTCTTTTTATTGGTAACAGCGCAACGGACATGGAATGTGCAAGGAATGCGACTGTACGTGGTATTGCATATCGAGCAACTCCAATAGAAGGATTTGAGAATATACCAATCATACGGCACTATAACCAGGCAAAGATGTTAATATTCTAAGGATAGACCACATCCTATTGACAAAGATCACCTCAATGTAATCAAATGGCATTAGCCTTACCTTACCTGCATGTATATCAAATCGAGTCATCTCATGATTCTCAAATTCTATGATAGACTCGGCATAGGTGTTACGACTGCTGATATTTCTTCGCCTAACCAAGCATCTATCACTCGAGTTACTGGAATGCCCATTGATATGAAAGAGTTCACTGAAAGTACAGCCTGTAAGTACAAAACTCCGGAAAGAGACCTGACATGCGTGACAACTCTCGACGAACTCAAGACGCTCGTCTCCAATTTTGAAGGCTGTCAGCTTAAAAATAATGCAAAAAACACAGTTTTCTGTGATGGCAATCCGGATGCAAAAATTATGTTAATTGGCGAAGCACCTGGAGAACAAGAAGATAAGCTCGGGATTCCTTTTTGTGGCAGAAGCGGTAACTTGTTAGATAAAATGCTTCAAGCTATAGGATTGGATCGAACAAAGGTATACATAACAAATGCAGTTTTCTGGAGACCACCTGGAAATAGACGACCGACACCCGAAGAGATAGAGATTTGTAGGCCATTCTTAGAGCACCATATACGCCTTGTATTACCCAAGTTAATCGTGCTACTTGGTTCTACTGCTACTTCTTCGGTCTTAAAAAGCCAAGACAGAATTTCTATATTGAGAAATAAATTTTACGAATACAAAAATCCGTTCATTCGCGAGGGAATTACTACGACCGTAATGTTCCATCCATCGTATCTCTTAAGACAGCCTGCTCAGAAAAAATTAGCCTGGGAAGATTTAAAACTTATTCGTTCATATATCGATACTAATGGTCTTTAAATTTAGCAGGATAAATAGGTTTTTTCCTATTCTTTTTGCACTTGCATTTCTGACTCTTGCCCCGAGCCTGGGCGAGACAACAGAAGAGCTGGACGCACTATTCTACTACCCTAAAACGACAAGTACTGCTATAACGAAAGTCTACGATCCCATGGAGAAACTTAATAGGAGGATATTCAAAATGAATAGCCTACTTTTCAAATACCTAAAATCTTCCGCTAATAAAAAACTTTTCCGAGGAACAAATCCTGGGAAATCTCGGGCAGGTCGGAAAAGTATGGACTCCGCAAAATATTTACTTCTTAACATTGCAGATAATCTTTCCGAACCAAGCTATGTGATTAACCATTTTCTACAAGGTAACCCAAAAAATGCCGTAGTAGAATTCTGGCGGTTTTTTATCAATTCTACGCTCGGCATACTTGGAACCTTCGATGTAGCACAGACTCTGGGTCTAGAAAAAAAGGCAACTTCGTACAGAAAGACGCTTACCATGTATGGAATGAAAAATGGACCATTCATAATGTTCCCGCTGTTCGGCGCAACATCACTAAGGAACAGTATTGCTGCTCTGCTTGAGATTCTTACGAATCCATTGAATCTCGTGATACAACATAAATTTATACCATTTACGGTGTACAATTGCTCCCGAATTGCTAGAGAAATTGATTACTACAACATAGTTTTTGAAAACAGCATTGACCCATATATAAAATTACGCACCTTTTTGGTAAATTACGATGCAACATCCGAATAAAACAAAATGGCCAGTCTGGCTACTGTTTGTAACGCTTCTTTTTCCTGCAAAGGTCTTTGCACAAGACTCCACAGGTGAGTTTATCTCATCCCTATATACAGATGTAACAAACATTAACAGCTCAAACATCTCAGAGCTAGACAAACTACAGTGTATGATGAACCTAATTGAGGAAAACATTGACTTCCAAAAGGTTGTGCGCTTCGTGTTAGGAAGAAACATAAACAAGCTATCGCTCGAAGAGTTACAGGCATTTACGGAGGGCTATAAAAGGCTCACTTCCCTTAAATACGCAAAACTCATGACTAAGAAGCTCAGATACTATAAAATCCTACGTGAGGAAAACTTAGGCAATCAAAGACATCTGGTCCAGACGATCCTCCAGGAAAAGCTCGAGAGCAGCAGTGTACCACTAAGAATAGACTACCTCGTTACAGTGGAGGATAAAAAGTACAAAATTCTCGATATAATCGTTTCCGGAAGTATAAGCTTGGCAATGGCAGACCGAGAAGAAATAGAGACTTTTCTCCAGGACAATACATCAGAAGGACTTGTAGCAAAAATCGCAGGAACGCAACCAAGAAACAGAACGTAGGGGATCGCATACAACCTGCTGGCCTTGGCTCAGAAGTGATTGGGCTGTATGGAGTTACTCATTGGGCTGCTTATCGTCAAAAGGAAATTCTTCTTCCTTGTGCTGGGTTTCTTCTTGTTCAGCCACTTTGAGTGCATAAACGCACAAATCTTCAAAGGAAACGTTGTTCTCCTCGGCAAGTTCTCTCAATTTTGAGAGACTATCCATGACTTTCTGTGGAACAATCCCACCACGTTCTTTGGACAACCATGTAGCCTGATTGTAAATTGGGTGCGTATCACGCCTGGGAGAACCAATATATATGGTAAAAGGTGCAGTTTGGGAACCAAATTGGCAAGGTACTGTAAACTTCTTCACGTCTTGTAGAGATAATCTTG
Source organism: Neorickettsia risticii str. Illinois (assembly GCF_000022525.1). Taxonomy (NCBI): domain Bacteria; kingdom Pseudomonadati; phylum Pseudomonadota; class Alphaproteobacteria; order Rickettsiales; family Anaplasmataceae; genus Neorickettsia; species Neorickettsia risticii. The sequence continues at coordinate 849,035 of NC_013009.1, forward strand.
CGGAGTATACTACCAAATATTAAAAAAAGCCCTACAAAAACAACTAACAACTGCAAGTTAAACAAGGGTCGCCAGATATTCCAATACGGCCACTGACGGAAGTGTACCACTGAATATTTAAAAAAGCCCTACAAAAACAACTTACAAGCGGAAGATGGTCTGGGATTGCTAAATTCCATAAAACTGGACACAAGCGTAAATATAAAGTGTATTTGCATGCTGTGTACGGTCAAAAGTGATTTTGGCAAATCACCTATTTCATGGCAATTACCTAAAGAATAGATACCTTCTTGATGTAAAGAAAAAGAAATTAAAATAATTTAAGCTCACTGACCTACAAAGTAGAGTGATTGTGTAATAGGATTAGCCGACCAAGGCAGCATTTGTGTGTCAGAGAAATGATAAAAAAAATTACTGATTCTGCAAAATCCGGAAAACTAAGAATATTAGACTTTCTTACTTCCGGAGTCAAAAGGACGCTTCACAGCAGCGTGAAAATTGTTGATCAAGGTATTTCATTTTTTCAAAACAAGAAAACCAATGAACTTAAAGAACTCACCAAAAACGCACGACTTGTTGGTACGGTTGTTCTTATAGGCTTTTTTGGAATTTTTGGAATGTGGGCAGTCTTCGCACCAATTGATGGTGCAAGTCTTGCAATGGGTGAAATTGTTATCAGCTCTGATAAGAAATCCGTCCAACATCTTGAAGGCGGAATAATAGAGGAAATCTTCGTTCATGAAGGAGATCATGTTACAGAAGGACAGGTACTCATGACTCTTAAAAACGTCGGTAATAAGGCCCAGCTTTCAATACTCGAGGAGAATCAAATCTCGCTTCTAGCAACCGAACAGAGGCTCCTCGCACATATAGGCAGAAAACCAAATATGGAGCTCCCTAATATGGAAAAATTAGAGTATGTGACTGAAGAAAAGAAAAACGACACTATCAAAAATCAACTATTACTATTTGAATCCAATAAGGAATCTTTTGCTAATAAGGTCAGAATCATAGACAAAAAAATCGGTCAGATACAAAATGAGGTCCTTGCATTGAAGGCACAGTTGGAATCAGCTGAAAAAAGTGTCCAGCTTCTCGAAGAGGAACTTGAAGCAAAGAGGTCTCTATATGATGAACATGTTATAGACAAAACCAAGATCGTATCTCTAGAAAGGGAAAGAATCTCCTGGAATGGCAAAATTGCCGAATATAAAGCTCTGATAGCTAGAGGGGAACAACGCGTCACAGAAGCCGAACTGGAGAAAATTCAGGCGGAGAATAGTTTCAATAGTGAGCTTGCAGCACAACTCAAAGAGGTTTCACATGCCATTCATGAAAATATGCAGAAACTCACCACAGCGTATGATTTAATGTTACGGACAATTATAAGAGCTCCACAAGCAGGTATTGTGACCGGTTTGCGCTCGCTAAGCATCGGTGGCGTGATACCTCCAGCTATATCGTTAATGGAAATTGTCCCTGAAAATGAAGATATGTTCATAGAAGCAAAGGTTGCACCAAATAATATTGAGGCAATAGCATCTGCGAGACTCGTTAAGAAAAATCTTAGCGAAGTTGACGGTTACATAGGAGTAAAGACAAGGGTCAAGATTACAGCATTTAATTCAAAGAAAGTAGGAATATTAAAAGGTGTAATGACATACATTTCTGCAAACACAATTTTGGACCCACGAACAGGAATGCATTATTACCTAGCACATATAAGGATCCCAAAATCAGAAATAGCTATGATAAATGCCAGAACCAAGCTTTATCCAGGAATGCCAGCCGTCGTTTTCATTACAACTGAGTCTAGAAGTTTTCTTTCATACCTACTTGCACCTATCATAGCAACCTTCGATACAGCCTTCAGAGAACGTTGAAAAATGGAAAGTTTTGTTTGGTAAGAGTTTCTACTTAAAAGATTTCCTGAAAAACTCCGTTATTGAGGGATCCGGTTCGAAAATTTGCATGCGACAGTTGGCCAAATGTGATACCATTCGTTCTTACCTGATTAGGTTTGATACCTTTGAATTATAAAATTACTGGTATAAAGGAAATCGTATCTGGGAATCGCCTTATAACCAATTTGCAAGATCTTATACAATTTCGTGAGGCCTTAGTTGTCTGTGATCGAAACACATTTTGTTTCCTTCCAGCATGGATAAAGGGCGAAAAAAACTTCAAATTAATAGTTCTACCAAAAAATGTGAGACCTTATGAGGCACTGGTGAGAAAACTGGTCGTACATGTAAGAAACTGCGAGTTAGTAGTCGCATTGGGCTCAGGAACAATAACCGACATATGTAAACATCTTGCAAACTTAACTACGAAAGAACTCGTACTTTTCCCTTCAGCGCCTTCTGTTAACGCATATACATCACCAACAGCTTCAATTATATCTCTGGAAAAAACACGAAAGGTCTCCCTTAAAGCAAAAATGCCCACGTGTATATACTTGGATTACACGATTCTAAAAAGTGCCCCACCACGAATGATTTTAAGCGGCCTCTATGATTTGGTATGTTCAAGGACTGCTAAGGTGGATTACTTTATCGCATCAATAGCCTTAAAGCACTCTTACATTGGCAAAATCTTTGAAGAATTGCTCCCATACGAGGAAATCCTATTAAAACACAGCAAACTTCTAATAAAAGGTGATCCCACCCTAGTCAGCATACTAATGCATGCTTTAAATCTTTCTGGCCTTGGAATGTGGCTCAATGGTGATAGCAGAAGCGCGAGCCAGGCAGAACACATGCTAGCTCACCTTTTGGAAAAAGTCTCTGGGAAATATTTTTTACATGGAGAAATGGTGGCTGCAGGTATGCTAGCAACCTCGCTATTACAAGAGAGATTTTTTAAAAAAGAACAAAAAATCGAGCTTAATGTACAGGTGCTCAATAAATACGTAATGTTAAAGGGATTATACCCATCAAAAATTGACGACTTTGCAGAATCTTTTCAAAAATTACGCATGTTATCACCGGTATTGAGTTCAATGGTCAGTGGACACACACAACTAAGAAAGCACATTGGCAGTACTGCTATAACCTTGCCAAAAGTACGTAATCTACTCCATGAAGCAATATCCTTAAAGCGTAATTTCACCTGCCTTGATATAGCATACTTAGCTGGCTACCGTACAATCACTTTGTAAGAAAATGAATATTGACCTAAGAAAAAAAAGAATCCTATACAGAAGCACACATCGCGGCTGCAAAGAAATAGACATCTTACTTGGAAGTTTTATAACAAAAAATCTAAGCAAATTAACCGAACAAGAAGTAGAACAAGTTGAATGCATCTTAGAATTGTCGGACTCTTTTATTTTCGACTGTTACCAGGGCAAGTTAGAGCCACCTGAAGAATTCCCTATATTGAAGCAGATGGTGCAGGAGGAAGAGAGATAAGAAAAACAAAAGTTCCAGACCAACGCAATGCGCAGTATCATTCTATGTGAATAAAACTACCTGAAGCCAAGAATACTTCAAAGACAAAAGAACAAGAAAGGTGCTGAAAAAATAAATCCATCAACACGGTCTAGTATACCTCCGTGTCCTGGTACCAGTGTTCCGCTATCCTTCACTGAGCACGTACGCTTTATAAACGATTCAAATAGATCACCTAGAGTCGCTAAAACAGCAATTGGAAGGGTCAAAAGAACAAAATTCATGCTCAGTCCAAGAACTATTGCAAAAGTAGAACCGCAAACAAAGGTGGACAGGAGTCCTCCAAGGAAACCACTTACGGTCTTATTCGGACTGACACTCTTGCAAAGCTTAACACCACCTATGATGCGTCCGATAAAATAGGCACCCACGTCATTGCTTACAACACAGACTATCAACCAAATAAGAATCTCTACATCTTCAATATGTATACCTATTAGCGCTGCGTTGGGCAAAATTGCTACAAATAAACCGAGATATCTCAACACAACTCCTCTATCTGCCGTCATATCACGCCATTCCTGATATGAAAGCACTGCTAAAAGCAACACACCCGAGCATACAGCATAACCACCACCGTAGATTGCCAAGGTGCACAAAAGAAGCAATACTGCCGCAGAGATAACCCTGACTTTCAAATCGCAATAATGTTTCATAGAACTCGCATTAGATAGGCAAACCGCAGCCAAAGGTTAACATAAAAAATACCAGGAACACATACCCGCCTCTGATACCCACGTTTAGGTATAAGGACGGAACACCTACGCAAGAACAACACCCAAAAAGGACAGAAAAAATGCGCCGAGTAGAGAGACACCAATCTCAGATCATGAGAAATAAAATGTAAGAATTTATTTCCCATACTTGCGACACCTAACCTTATAGGCTTCCATCGCCATCTCCAAATCTTTTTCTGTAAAATCTGGCCAAAGCGTATCGCAGAAGTACAATTCCGAATACGAACTCTGCCATAAGAGAAAGTTGCTAAGTCGTTTTTCACCAGCTGTCCTTATAATCAAATCTGGATCAGGAATGCCATCTGTGTATAAATAGCTTGCAAGTTTCTGTACATCCACTTCCTCAGCCCTTAGACCGTCATTTATCATTCTTGAAACTGCATTTATGATTTCAGACCTGCCGCCATAATTTATGGCAAGACACAAATACATACCGCTATTCTTTGCCGTTCCTGACTCTAGGTTTTTTATCACTTGCCTTGCGCTTTTACCCAAACCTAACCGTTCCCCAATGACTTTTACCTTTATATTAGCATCACAAAGTTCGTTCAACGCAGTAACACTGGCTTTTTCAAAAATGCTAAAGACAAGACGCACATCGTCCGGATTTCTACTCCAATTTTCAGTCGAAAAAAGGAAAAGCGTGAGGTAAGGAATCCCGGCATTACAAGATGCCCTTACAGCTGAGAATGCCGCCTCGACACCCATCTTGTACCCATCGGAGTTACACAGACCTCTGGCCCTGGCCCATCTCGCATTCCCATCCATTATTATTGCAATATGAACAGGAAGCTCTTTTCCAATCATACCTTCAAGATATCGTTTTCCTTTTTGCTCACAGCATCATCGATTCTAGCATCTTCTTCGGAAACAATTTTATCTATCTTCTTGAGCAAAGCGTGCATATCATCTTCCGATATCTCCTTCGCCTTTTCCAAAACCTTTATCCTGGAAACAGCATCGCGTCTGATATTTCTAACAGCTACCTTAGCTCTGTCACCGTACTTTTTGAGGACTTTAACCAGCTCCTTACGACGTTCCTCCGTAAGATCAGGAACCGGCAAACGTAAAACTGATCCCTCGACTATCGGATTCATACCAAGATTAGAAGTCAAAATTGCATCTTTTACAGCGCCAACTGTCGATTTGTCCCATACTTGAACGGACAGCATCTTATTATTGACTACTGAAAGACTGGCAACTTGATTTAAGCGGAGCTTACCCATGTGAGTCGAGACGATTACACCATCTAATATACTCACGCTAAGAGACCCTGACCTAATACCCTTCAAGTCAGAGAGAAATACCTCATACGACGAACGGAGCTTATCATTCGTTTCCTTAATTACATCTTCTAGCATACCTAAAAAGACCTCTTAATACACTCACTCACCCTCTATGGTGCTATAGCTGCCCTGTTTATTGATCACCTCATAGAATGCCATTTCGCTGTCCAATGAAAAGATCACCACGGGCATACCATTGTCCCGTGCTATTGAAACAGCAGAAGAGTCTAACACCCTAAGCTTTTTAGAGAGCACATCTGTGTAGGAGAGCCTAGTTATTCTTTGCGCATTAACGTTTGTTTTGGGATCATCGGAGTATATTCCGTCTACAAGGGTACCCTTGAGCATCATATCGCATCCCATTTCAACAGAACGAAGTACTGCAGCTGTATCGGTCGTGAAAAATGGATTGCCCGTTCCCGCCGCAAATATCACGATGCGATTCTTCTCCATGTGACTAATCGCTTTCTGACGCACATAAGGCTCGCATATAGATCTCATAGGAATAGCAGACTGCACCCTCGAAACTACACCCAAATTATTTATAGCACCTTGTAGAGCAAGGGCATTAATAACAGTTGCAAGCATTCCCATATAATCGCCAGTAGCTCTATCTATATTTGGAATACCACTACTTCCTCTGTAAATATTCCCACCACCAACAACGAGGCATACTTGTATACCCATTTCATGAACTCTCTTTATGCCCCTAGCAAGCATACCGATGACCCCAGCATCGTGAACAGAGACCCCACGTGCAGCCAATCTTTCCCCTGAGATTTTCAGCAGAACTCTCCGCATAGAAACTCAACCAGCTTCTCCTAGAACAAACACCTCATACCAAAGCACATCAATCTTAGTTGAAGATTCCATTTCTTTGTCAGAAATATATTGCCTTACGGACCTCTCAGGATCTGAAAATAAAGGCTGCTCTAGGAGGACAACTTTTTTATAGAATTTACCCAGTTTGCCAGCAATAATTTTTTCAGCAACCGAAGCAGGCTTTCCCTCTACCTCTACACTGTATCTTTGCTTTTCAGATTCAAGAAGTTCTGGTGGTATACCCGCAACATCGATTGCCTGTGGGCACTCAGACATTACTTGAATAGCGATATCTTTTGCAACAGTGGAAAGAAAGGAAGGATCAGCTTCTGACGCCAGCGCAACCGCAACACCTATCTTACCAAGATTTTCGACATACTTATTGTGAACATAGACACCCAACAAACCGTTCTGGGAAACCTCGTAAGCAACGCACCTCGAAAGAATTATATTCTCCCTAAAAACTGCGATTTGCTCCACTATTGCGTCGCGGACTTTCTGACCTCCTGGTAACAGAGCATTAAGACACTCTTCAACTGACTTGGCCTTAGCAGCACACGCAGCTTCAAGCACCGACTGTGCAAATTGCTGAAATTTCTCATTACGCGCAACAAAGTCCGTCTCGCAATTCAGCTCAAGTATCACACCAAACCTTCCTGAAGAGAGGGCCCCAACAACACCATCTCGAGCACCCCTATCGGCCTTCTTCGCAGAAACCGCATGCCCTAACTCCTTTAGGATTTCTCTTGCCCTAGTTAGATCACCCTGCGCCTCGTTCAGAGCCTGCTTGCAATGAACCAAACCAGCAGAAGTCTCCTTTGACAAACTTTTTAGATCTTCCAAGTTTATCTTACTCATTTGAAATTACACTGCCCTATATATCAACCTTTGTTCTCAGAAATCTCAGGTGCATCCGAACTGTCTTGTTTCTCTGATTTGGAAGGAACCCTACGCTTTTGCAAAGCGGTTTTATCCACACCCGCACGGATAGAAGCTCCTTTTTTCTGCCCATCTGAGTGAGAAGCCTTAGCAGCTTTTTCATCTGCCTTATCATCTAACTCCCTACTTTGTTTCCTTTGAAGCTCACTTTCTATACCGACTAGAACCGCATCAGCAACCAAGCCGCAATAGTATTCTATACACCTCAGAGAATCATCATTTCCAGGAATCGAGTAAGTTATCTTGCTCGGATCACAGTTGGTATCAACAACTGCAACTACAGGAATACCAAGTTTCCATGCTTCCTCGACCGCTATGTGCTCTTTCTTCGGGTCGATTACAAAAATAATACTCGGTAAACCACCCATTTTTCTTACACCGCCAAGGTACTTTTCTATCCTCTCTCTCTTTCTATTAATGCTGAGCCGCTCCTTTTTACTCAACACATCACCTTCTTGTTCAAGCAGTTTCTCATAGTGAACAAGCTTTTTTACAGACTTTGAAACGGTGTTCCAGTTAGTGAACATCCCACTAGGCCATCTAAGATTAACGTAATGTTGACCACACCTCATCGCTTCTTCTTTGATGATATCACAGGCCTGCATCTTTGTTCCTACGAACAACACCCTACCTGAATTCGCAGCGACATCACTTATCGCCTTCAGAGCTGTCCTAAGCATTGGAACAGTCTTTTGTAAATCCACTATATGGGTCTTGGCATTGCTTGTGCCATATATGTAAGAAACCATCTTTGGATTCCAAAAGCGCGTCTTATGGCCCAAGTGTGCACCAACCTCGAAAAGGTTTTTTACCGTTACTCTGTCAAATATGGACTGCATTCTATTCCGGTTCTCAAACGTCCAACTAGTTTATCCTTGGGGTTAAGGTTAGTATAGAAAAGTTCCCTTATCAAGAGAAGGAACCACCAAATAGTGGATAAAATAAGAAACACAAAAAAGAGCCTTGAGCATCCTTTTTGGAGTACTTGGATTTTGGTGTTCCCCGGTTTTTTGAATTGGAAATTGTAATGGAAAAGGATTTTGTAAACGAAATATTCTCCTCAGTGTCACAGAAATATGATCTGATGAATGACATAATGAGTGTAGGCATACACAGACTCTGGAAACGCAACTTCGTGAAGTCGATTGGCTTACTCCCGAATCAGCGTGTACTTGATATGGCTGCCGGAACAGGGGATATCACGCTGCGTCTCTTAAAAACACACATTTCAGTTGAAATAGTCCTGTGTGACAAAAATCACGAGATGTTGGAAATAGCAAAGGACCGTTTACTTGATGAAGGTTATGTGAATTTGGAGGTAGTCTCAGCTGATGCAGCACAGTTACCGTTCGAAGATTGTAGCTTCGATCATTACGTCGTTGCATTTGGTGTGCGCAATTTCTCCAATATTGAGAAATCTCTAACAGAAGCTTACAGAGTCCTCAAACCAGGCGGAAAGTTCTCCTGTTTAGAGTTCAGTAAGGTAGAAAACAAGTGTATGAATTCGTTATACAGCCTTTACTCACGCGCTTTCATTCCATGGATAGGGGAAAAAGTAACTAAAAATAAGGAAGCTTATACATACTTGATCGAGAGTATAAAAGACTTTCCTGACGCGGAAACCTTTCGTGAAATTATTCGTGGGGCAGGATTCGGAAGAATCAAATACAAAAAAGAAACATTTGGGGTGGTAGCAATTCACACAGCGACAAAACTATGACGTTCCAACAAAGTTTCCTGACTATGTAGTTGGAAAAAGAATCAATAGATTAGATAAGAGGAGCTCAATAAGATTATCCTAAAGCGGAAATGCTTGTCTCGTTTATCAAGATGAAAAACACCTGTAACTTAGAAATTGAGTGGTCAAGCTTCTTCCCTTGAACCTATCTGTGCACTACTGTGAGAAGCAGCATCAGCGCTAATTCACACGGGAGATTCTCCATTCGTTTACAGGTTGAATGTTGTCTTAAACACGTCAGAAACCTCCTTCAAGACAGGATAAATTTCCTTTTCAGCTTTTGGCTACACATTTTACTCTACGAGAAAAAGTTTCTTGCTGGTACATAGAAAATCACATATTTTTCAGAAACCTCAGAAAAGCTGGCATCAGCTCACCAAAATTCTACCAACTTCTGCAAAACAAATAGATAGCTTACGATGTTCTCCTAAGTACACTCTTACACCACTCATAGGTCCTCTAAAAACCCCATCAGCTCGCCAAAATTTTGACAACTTCCACAAAAGGATAGATAATTCCCGATGTTTTCAAAAGCGCGTCCTTATGCCAGTAAAGATACTAATGCCGGCACTATCACCAACAATGAAAGAGGGTACACTCGCAAAATGGCTAGTAAGTGAGGGTGAAAAGATAGAAGCAGGACAGGTAATAGCGGAGATAGAAACCGATAAAGCCACTATGGAATTTGAAGCCGTCGACGAGGGAGTACTAGGCAAAATACTCATCCACGCAAAGACCGCAGGCGTAAAGGTAAACGAGCCAATAGCCATTCTGCTTGATGATGGTGAGGGCGAAAGAGAACTGGAGGAGTTTCTATCCATAACAGACAAACCCACTATCACGGACAATAAAGCAGAAACACCAAATGAGGATAAAATAAAAAGTAACCCTTCCAGTCTGCCGTGTGAGAAGCAACAGGACAGGATAGCTGCAACTCCGCTTGCAAGAAAAATTGCGTCCATCAATAGTATTGACTTATCACTTATCGGAAGCGGAAGCGGCCCTAACGGTAGGATCGTAAAAAATGACTTGCTTAAGTTGCTTGATAGTGCACCACAAGTTGAAATGCCCGGACATTACACCGAAACCAGTATACCAATTTCTCCAATGCGGCGTGTAATAGCGCAAAGACTCGTGGAATCGAAGCAAAATGTTCCTCATTTTTACCTTTCCGTAACTTGCTATTTGCAGCATCTGCTGTCGGCCAAGAAAAAATTCTATGACTGTTTGGAAACGAAAGTTACAGTCAATGATTTCGTTATAAAGGCATGCGCTTTTGCTTTGGATAAGAATCCAGCAATGAATGTGTCGTGGGAAGGGGAGTTTATTAGGCAGAATCAAACTATTGATATATCAGTTGCCGTTGCGATCCCGGACGGACTCATTACTCCTATAATTTTCTCGGCAGATAAACTGTCGCTTTCATCTATTTCAGATAAAGTTAGGGAATTAGTGGATAAAGCAAAAATGGGCAGACTCCAACCACGGGAATTCCAGGGCGGATCTTTTACTGTTTCCAATCTCGGTATGTATGGCATAGATGAGTTTACAGCGATAATTAATCCACCTCAGGCAGCAATCCTTGCCGTAGGTGCAGCACGAAAAGTTCCAACTGTTTCTGGAGATGCGATCGTAGTTAGCGATGTCGTGACACTGACATTATCTTGTGACCATAGGGTTATCGATGGAGCATTGGCAGCAAGGTTTATGCAATCACTTAAAAAAGCAATAGAAGACCCTGTAATAATGTTATGATACCTCCTATAACCACAGAATTTTTTAAGTGAAACGTTTGCAGCGAGATTTACGCAGTTTCTTGAAAAGCAATTGAGGGCCGGATAGTTGATATCATTATGCTAGCCCGTAGAGACAGAATCCGCTCCGTAGCAAATGAAATTTATGCAGCCAGAAAGGCAATGAAAAGAGCACAGAAATGATATTTTGTAGAGTATATGCGTAAGATACCGGAGATCTGCATCGTGGCAGGTTCAGATTCTATAGGTGGAGCCGGGCTACAGGCAGACCTTAGGATCGCTGCATTACTGGGGTGTAGTGCATCGAATGTTGTCACTTGCATTACAGCTCAAGACCTGAAGGGCGTACATGCAATTCAGTATCTATCTGGAGAAATCGTATCGAAGCAATTAATTTGTGCACTCTCTAGGAAACCTAAGGCGATAAAAATAGGAATGTTGGGTAATAGCGAAATAGCACTGGCAGTCTATGATGTTTTAAAAGACACCGGAATCCCGATTGTATTAGATCCTGTCTTGATATCTACTTCAAATTCCAAGCTCGCCGATGAAGGTGCGGTGCAAGTGTTACTAAAAAAGCTTCTTTCTATCTCACACTTGGTTACTCCCAATCTCTTTGAAGCCAGTACCTTATCGGGAAATAAAGTCTTTGATGCTGAATCTGCAAAAATTGCCGCGTTGAGAATCTTCGAACTAGGAGCAAAAAATGTTCTTGTAAAAGGAATCCACATTAAAGAAGGGAAAATCATGGATTTGCTCATTTCACAGGGAGGCGCCACCATGGAATTTCAGAATGAAGTAATACGGATAAATATAACTCATGGCTCTGGGTGTAGATTATCCACAGCGATTGCATGCCATATGTCGATGGGCAAATCTTTAAGAGAGTCAATTCATTTTGCTTCAGATCTCCTAAGGAATGAGATCATCCGCATGGGAGTTTTATACAGCACTGATACTTAATTGGAGGAGTTTGCTCACATGCCCTTTGCTTCCATAATGTCATATCTAGTCACCGAAGCTGCCAATGCGAGCGCATCATACAAATCTGAGTATTTTGATAAGCAAGGATCCAACCCAAGCAGTTGTTCTACCATGTACTTAACCTGAGCTTTAGTAGCACGACCGTTCCCTGTTATGCGCTTTTTGAGGACACTGGGAGCGAATTCAACTATAAAGAGACCCTTCAGGGCTAGCGTAAGTATCAGAGCACCTCGACAATAAGCTAAGTTAAGCGAAGAATATGGGTTGCTATTAACAAACACCTTCTCTAAAACCGCAATAGACGGATTTACTCTTTCTATCACATCACTAATACCACGATGGATCTTTTCTAGTCTGGAAAAAAGATTCTCGTGGGAAGCTGTTTTTACCACTCCAGAATCAATATAACGCACGTCACATGGTCCATCATACTCCACCACAGCCCAGCCCGTACGAATAAGACCCGGATCAACCCCTAATGCTACATAGCTCATCAAACAGGAAAATTCTTTTCAAATACCATAAAACTCGTACAAGAACCCTTATACACAATAATCTGCTGTTAATAAGAAAACAGACAGCTCCTTAAAAGTATTTTCGCGCTTCCAGCACTAATTTTCTTGTTGCAGCAAGTGAATTTTCAAACATCCTTCTCTCATCAGGACTCAAATCAAGTTCGATCACACGTTCTACACCACCCGACCCTATAACAACTGGTATACCAGAAAAAACATCATCTTCTGCTCCATACCTACCCTTCATCATTACAGAACACACAAGCGTTTTTTTCTGATCCAACAAATATGCTTCTGCCATTTCCAGTGCAGACGCAGCAGGAGTATAGTAAGCTGAACCAGTCTTCAAGAGTGCAACTATCTCGGCACCACCATTACGAGTACGTTCAATAATTGAGTCCACCTTATCCTTTGTTATTAAACCTGCACTGACCAACTCAGGTAGACTCATACCAGAAACCGTGGAGTGTCTAAACAGGGGAACCATAGAATCACCGTGACTTCCCAACACCAGCGATTTAACATCCGCTACTGAGACTCCTAGCTCTTGCGCAAGAAAAAGATTCATTCTGCTTGCATCGAGTACACCTGCCATACCAACGATCTTGTCAGAGCTGATTTCGGCTGCCTTGTAAAGGACCCAAACCATTACATCCAGTGGGTTAGTCACAACTATCACAAACGCTTTCGGGGCAAACTTTTTTATTTTTTCCCCTACTTCTTTCATAACAACAGCGTTTACATCAATGAGTTCCTCACGTGTCATGCCAGGCTTTCGTGGAATACCAGCAGTTATGATAATCACTGAAGAGCCTTTGATTCTCTCCATATTGGCGCTACCATTGACCTTCATTGTATAACCAATAAGTGGAAGAGCCTGCGAAACATCTAATGCCTTGCCCCTTGCAAGATCCCCGTTAACGTCAATTAATTCGACCTCTGAAGCCAACTTCTTCGAGGCTATTAAATACGCCAAGGTCCCACCAATATTGCCGGCACCAATTAAACTCACTTTCATTTGAACCCACTCCTATCACCCAACTGCACCAATTCTAGAACAGAAGTTCATCAATATACATAGTTCCCATAGACAGGCTCTGGTTTAGTAGCATTCCCATTGTGCAGGCTTCCTAATGAAACTTACATTTATTGTCACACTTACACCTTCTCACAGATGGATTCTACTTGGCAGCTGTTTCTGTCACGTCTGCCACTAATGAACATTTATGCTCGGCACCATACTTACGCGTTCTCATAGACTGATTTCTATTCAGTAGCACTTCAATCACGTTCACTTCGCTGCGAAATTTACATTCGGTGACATACTTGTTAGAGTGAGGAAAACCTCGAAGGAAAAAATTCTACATGCAAGAGCACGCAAAGATACTTCTTTTGCCGCATGGCAAGGGTTTGGAAATACCAAGATATGCAAGTAAGGGAAGTTCGGGATTGGACCTTCGTGCAGCCATAGAAGCAAGCATGACCCTAAAACCTGGAATGTTCGAACTAGTCCCTACAGGCATTTGCATCGAACTACCTGAGGGATTGGAAGCACAAATAAGGCCACGCTCAGGTCTCGCAGCAAAGTTTGGTATAACGGTCCTTAACAGTCCTGGCACTGTAGATCAGGACTATAGGGGAGAGATAAAAGTCTGCCTAATAAACCTATCCAAAAATGAATTTACTATCAATAGGGGCGATAGGATAGCTCAAATGGTAATAGCAAAAGTAGAACAAATACTGCTAGTGGAAACAGGAGAAATCGGGGAAACAGAGAGAGCTTCAGGAGGTTTTGGATCAACTGGGACTAAGTGAGGTTGTGGGATGATCAAACTAGCGTTAAGTCTGGATTAGTTCAAAGGCCAGGTAGATTCGTTAAGTAAGCAACTAAAAGAGAGGCTGGTCGAATTTGGAGGTTTCATCTGAAACAAATAAGGATGGTAATATGGACATTTCTATTCCGGTCATCTGTGGTCATTTAGCGCTCTTTTGGACGATCCCACCTGTTAAACATCTCGGTGAAAAGTATGTCATCTCGCAAATACTCCAAGATGGAGTGACTATAAATATCGGACGAATTAACTTATCATTTCCCTCGGAGTAGTGCGTATGTCGACCATAATACCGGTAAATCTAGAGCAGGAACTGAAATCCTCTTACCTTTCTTACGCGATGAGCGTAATTATAAACAGGGCCATTCCCGATGTACGAGATGGATTAAAGCCTGTACATAGGAGAATTCTGTATTCTATGAATGAGCTTTCTTTCTACTGGAACAAGCCCTATAGAAAGTCGGCCAGGGTAATCGGGGAGGTTATTGGTAAATATCACCCGCATGGTGATAGTGCTATATATGATGCTCTGGTTCGTATGGCACAGAACTTTTCCCTACTCGTACCATTGATAGACGGTCAGGGAAACTTTGGTTCTATAGATGGCGACCCAGCTGCAGCGATGCGCTACACAGAAGTGCGTCTAGAGTATATATCCAAGTTCCTACTCGACGATTTATATGAAAACAGCGTGGACTTCCGTTCAAACTATGATAACTCAGAAACGGAACCTGTTGTTCTTCCAGCAAAATTCCCAAATATCCTGGTCAATGGAACAGCCGGGGTGGCAGTCGGAATGGCAACGAATGTGCCAACTCACAACCTATCCGAGGTAATAGAGGCATGTAAGTTGTACTTAGAAAACAATAATGTAACGACTGACGAACTCTTAAAGGTCATAAAAGGTCCTGACTTCCCTACAGGTGGATTGATCATCGGTGAGGAAGGAATAAAAGCATCTTTCGAAACCGGTAAGGGCTCTATCATTATACGGAGCAAGACACATTTCGAAGAAACTGAAACAAGAAAGGCGATTATTGTCGACGAGCTCCCGTACCAGGTTAATAAAGCAAAGTTAATAGAGAACATAGCTCTCTTGGTGAAGGAAAAGAGGCTTGATTCGATCAGTGATCTGAGAGACGAGTCGAACAAGGAGGGAATACGAGTCGTAATAGAGCTAAAAAGGGGTGCTTCCTTTGAGGTGGTTCTGAACCAACTTTTCCAGATGACACAGCTTCAGACATCATACAGCACGAATATGATGCTTCTTGACAACATGAGACCTACTCTGATGTCTCTTAGAGACATCTTGGCAGCCTTCATTGCTCACAGAAAGGAAGTAATCTCAAGACGAACAGAGTTCAGACTCGCCAAGGCTAGGGAAAAAGCTAACGTTCTGGTCGCACTGTATGTAGCGATTCTCAACATTGATGAGGTTGTACGTATTTTAAAATCCTCTGGAGATAATGAGACTGCAGTAAAAGCACTTTGCGCTAAACACTGGACTATAGACGAAGAACTTGAGCTGCTTGTAGAAACTATCTCAAACATTAAGCTCCTGAACAGAGAATACAAACTCAGCACGGCACAGTCTAAGGCGATCTTAGAAATGAAAATGCAACGTATAACCAATACCGAAAAAGGGCAATTGGTCGCTGAGATTCATGCTGAAATGGACATCGTAAAGGAATGTGCCTCAATACTGGGAAGTGAAGCTGTTTTGACAAATGTGATAGTGCAGGAGCTAAATGAAATAAAGGCAAAGTACCCACAAGCACGGAAGAGTATAATTTTAAAAAACGTCAATGCCGTGTACGCAGAAGAGGATCTTATCGAACGTGAGCAAGTCGTTGTTACAGCGACATATTCTGGGTATATAAAGCGTGTCCAAATCTCAAATTACAGGGTTCAGAGAAGAGGAGGTAAGGGGCGCATCGCACAAAACATAAAATCTGAGGATCAGTTGGCACAGATTTTCGTTCTCAGTACGCATGATGAGATCCTCTTCTTCTCCAGCAAAGGTAAAGTCTATAAGTTAAAGGCGTACAAGTTGCCTATAGGCGAACCTCAATCGCGCGGAAGGGCTTTGGTGAACATTTTTGATCTTGCTGATGATGAGTCTATTACGAGCATTCTTCCTTTGAAAAGCTCCGATGCTGAGAACTTAATATTCTTGACTGCTCAAGGAAAGGTCAAACGCAATTCTATGAGCGACTTTGCCTACGTTCCAGCAAATGGAAAGGTAGCTATAAAGCTCAACGATAACGACGCATTAATATCTGTCAAAACTGCTCAAAATGAAGACTGCATTTTTATTTCTAC
The DNA here is from genome assembly GCF_000022525.1 of Neorickettsia risticii str. Illinois. Classification (NCBI taxonomy): domain Bacteria; kingdom Pseudomonadati; phylum Pseudomonadota; class Alphaproteobacteria; order Rickettsiales; family Anaplasmataceae; genus Neorickettsia; species Neorickettsia risticii. The sequence continues at coordinate 865,416 of NC_013009.1, forward strand.
CAGGGATGGAAAATGTATAAGGTTCCTGGTTGAGGATTTGAGAGTCCTTAAGAGTAGAAGTTCTGAAGGCGTAAAAGCAATAACCCTGGGAAAAGATGATAGCGCTATTTCGCTCTCAATATTGAATAGGCGGATTCTTTCACCAGAGGACAAAGCTGAGTACATGAAAACTAAGTTCTTCGAGAGAATCCAAAATCCGGAAAATCACGAAGAGCAGTTTGTTCTTACAGTTACCGAAAATGGTTATGGCAAAATCACGTCAAGTTATGAATACAGGATAACAAACCGAGGAGGCGTCGGGATAATCAATATATCGACTTCCGAGCGCAACGGTAAGGTGGTCTCGAGCTTTAAGGTGACACTTAGTAACCATATAATGCTCGTTACAAACAGAGGACAAGTCATAAGAATAGAAGCAAGCAACATCCCGGTCCTTGGGCGTAATACACAAGGTGTACGTCTATTTTCCATCAGGGCTGAGGAAAGAGTTGCTTCGGTGACAGAAGTAGAAGAGGTGGAGGATGATGACTCCGAAACAACTGAAAATTGCCAAGACGATAATTAATATTGAATCCTTACTTCACCAGCCATCCGTACAGAAGAAATGGAAAATAAGGATTAAAGGATAGCTAAAAGTGGTTGAAACGCACTAAGAGCTTATATTATTCCTGAGTTTTGTACGGAGGAAACGGAAGGTAAAAGATTACGAGATAACTGGAAACCGCTGAAATGCATAAGAGCTTTGTTTTATTTGCTAGATCTGACTAGATGTAGTTTATCGTATTTAAAATATCAGACTTTTCCCCCCAGTTTGGACTCACCCTTACAAATATTGACAAGTACACTTTTCTCCCAGGAAAAAGGTCCTCCATTTCTTTCTCAGCGGATTTTCTGATCGTACCAATTGTTTTTCCGCACGAGCCTATTACGATCATTTTATGTGATTCACTCATTACGTGGACTACTTGCCTGATCTTTACGCTCTTATCAAGGATTTCAATATTTTCGGTTTCTACAGTCAGCGAGTACGGAAGTTCCTGATGTAGTCTGATAAACAACTTTTCCCGGAGAATTTCAGAAAGATTAAACCCAAGCGGCATATCGGTCTCATCTTCTTTATCAAAATACCAGGGTCCCGGCTGAGCAGATATAAGAAGGTAGTTCATAAGATCATCAACTCCATTACCTTTGAGAGCGGAAATCATGAATGTCTTCTCAAAATAGCTCAAGCTGTTTAGTTCTTGAGCAACTTCTAGCAGTATTGGCTTTTCCACAAGATCTATTTTATTTATCACCAGTACCAATTTGCCATCAGCTTTCCTAAGTATATCCTTTGTACTATCCGAGACGGGGCGCCTTGGATCGATTATCAAACAAAAGACATCTGTTCCAGCAAACGCTCTCCAGGCGTTTTTCACTATGACCCTTTCGAGCTGACATCGCGGAATAAAAATTCCGGGAGTGTCAACAAAAACCAACTGAGTATCATATTTTGTGTATATACCTCTGATTCTCGTTCTTGTGGTCTGCACTTTATGTGTCACCGCGGATATCTTGCTTCCTATTAGGGCATTTAATAATGTGGACTTGCCAACATTACTGTTCCCAATGAGAGAGACAAAAGCGGAGCGAGTACGAAAATTTTCTCCCAAATTTTCTCCCATCTGAGGACAATCACTGATATTATATTCGGAACTACTCATTGGGAATTTTTGAAAAGGGGACTCGTACAACAGAATACATGCAAGCCGGCAGAAATCCGACCTAACTCACCCAATTGTAGCAATAATTCTGTCTAGATCATCTACCTCTCCGAGATTCAATGTTGTCACATGCGGGTTCATTCGAGAAAGCATTTTACTCAGAACGTTGCCTGCTCCTATTTCTATGAAAGTTTCTACACCTGTTTCTATTGAGAAAAGCATGCTCTCTCTCCACCGCACGCAGCTTGTTATTTGCTGCACTAGAAGTTCCCTTATTCTCTGAACTTCTGTTACTGGACTTGCCGTAACATTCGACACGATCGGAACAGAAGGTGTGACGATTTCTGCATTATCGAGGGCATCTTTTACTGGTATAACAGCATGCTGCATCAATTTACAGTGGAAAGGTGCGCTCACCTTCAACCTCACCATGCGCCTTATGCCATTTTGTTTTGCGTACTCTTCAAACTTATCTATTTCAGGGATCAAACCACTGACAACAACCTGCTCATTACTATTGTCATTCGAAATCTCACAGCTTACCTTTGACTCCACTATGAGATCTTGTACTTCCTCAAAAGTTACCTTAAGAAGAGCAAGCATACCACCTTCACCCATAGGAACGGCTTCTTGCATCGATTTTCCTCTAATTTTTAAGACTCTGGCAACCTGAGAAATCGTAATGGCACCAGACGCACACAGTGCCGTGTATTCTCCGAGTGAATGTCCAGCTAAGTACTTAGACAACTCCGAAACACTTTTTCCAGACTCTGATAAGAGAACTTTAAGCGCCGCCATCGAGGTTGCCATAAGCGCGGGCTGAGTATTCTCAGTGTTCGAAAGTATATTCTCCGGTCCCTCAAACATTATTTTTGATAAATTCATACCCAGAGATTCATCAACCTCGGAAAAAACCTCCCGGGCAACTGAGAAATTCTCGTACAAACTTTTGCCCATACCGACACGTTGGGAACCTTGTCCGGGAAACAAAAACATCTTCATAGAGACTTTAAATAGGATCTGATTTGCAATACCAAAACTTATACCCTCCAGAAATGGCAGTCAAATTTGGATGAACTTCATTCTTTTTCCGCCTCCCGAATCTTTACCAAGATTCTTTGAGCTTCTTCCATTTTGCCCTCATCTAGATCAGAGGTATGAATCATTCGTCGATACTCTTCTCGGAGCTCGTCGAGCCATAATTGTTTCTGCAGTTTATCCCATAAAAAGGTTGCCTTTTCTATATTATCTGGAAGTGAAGCCAAATCACTTAGAAGCTTATAAGATGCAGCCGTCTCGGTGTTCGCAAGCAATGCCCTTTCAAGGGATGTACTACTAATATCATTCGAGGTATTGAGCAATTGCACTATGAAGGATTGGAGTTTCACATGTCGTGGATCGCTTAGTTTTAACAAGGAAAAGTATTCTTCACGATCACCATTTTGCAGAACTTCTGGAAATTTTATAACTATCTTCAACAATAAGACTTTCTTGTCCACGTGTGTGCTAGCGGAGGAAGAAAGTTTTCTAGCGTCTACAAACCGCATGGCATCTTCGCTACCCTTATACGTGGAAATAAAATTACGCGGACGAAGACTTCTTTTGAGTAAAAAGATTCGCTGCTGAAAAAAATCCTGAAAATGTTTTCTAATCTTATAGTCTTTTACGTTTGTCAGATATTTTTCTAAGATTTTTTCCAAATCTATAAAGTCCTCTGGCGAACTACATTGCCTGCCGTACTTAGCTAAAAAGAATATCGTATCAGACAAACTTCTGGCACCATCTAAAACACGCTGAAATGCTGCTCTATCACTCCTTACAAGATCATCGGGATCCTTACCTACAGGTAAGAAAGAGAAAGTTGTTTTTATCTCTAGAGAATTTATGAATTCATCCATAATGAGCTCCACCACCCTCTCGGCAGCTTTTATTCCGGCATTGTCACCATCGAAACAAAATATTAGGTTTCTTCCCAACCGGTTGAGTACTTTAAGATGATGTGACGTGATAGATGTTCCTAAGACACCCAAAACACTTTTATACCCAAATTGACAGAGAGATATAACATCCATATATCCCTCCACTAGTATGATGGGTTCTTCAGAATTTTTCGGAATCCTATCAATGTTATAAAGCACTTCACTCTTTTTGAAAAAATCCGTTTCACAAGAGTTTATGTACTTTGGTAAAATACCCTCTTTTATGACCCTACTTCCAAATCCAATCACTTTTCCCTGTACATTGTTTATTGGAAAAACCAGTCTATCTCTGAAGTAACATCTACCTAATTTATCAAGGACTCCAGAACTTTTAATCACAGTACTAGGAAAATTCTTAGTTTTGTTAATGAAGGAGGTCAAATTAGAGGGACAATAACCCAACTTAAATTCAGAAATCACATCATCATCCAGACGGTTTCTTATATAGTAACTCGCTTCTTGAGCGACTCTAGAGTTTAAATTGTTACAAAACCAGTCCCTTAACTCTTCTAAAAATTGAAATACTTGGACAAACTTTTCCGTCCCAGAATTTTTCTTGTCTATTTTTATTCCTATGCTAGAAGCTAACTCTTCAACAGCTTCGTTCAGATCTAATCGTTTTGTCAGGGAGATAAAGTCTATGACGTCGCCACTTTTACCACAACCAAAACAATAAAAGAATTTACCTTTATCATTCACCGAGAACGAGGGCGTCTTTTCCTGATGGAATGGACACCTCCCAACAAGTCTAGATCCAACTCTTTTGAGTTTAACTGTCCTACTTACAACTTCGGAAACAGGGATCCTTTCCTTAATTAGTTCTATGTATTTCTTTAACACAGAGACAAAACACGCGACCTAAGAAACAGGAGAAAGTTCCTTATATTCTATCACCAAGAACAACAAAGGCTATCGCATAGTCACCATCATCACTAAGAGAAATTTGGGAATTCCGGAGCATCCTATCTTTAAAATAAATGAACGGTTTTCCTTTAGAATTATTCCTTATCGAGATCTGTTTAATTGCTAGACCCATACCGTGCCCTCGTGCTTTTATTATTGCCTCTTTTGCAGCAAAACGCTTTGCTAAATACGCAATCATACCCTTTCCGCGATGGACTTCAGCCTCTTTTATTTCGTTCATGTCGAAAAATCTCAAAAGAAATTTCTGCTGATAAAGTTCTAGCACTTTCTCGATGCGAGATAGTTTCACAATATCGACTCCTATGCTAGTTTTTTTCTTCATCTATTGAGAATTGCCCAAATCCGTAATACTTTTTGCTCTGACCGCACTGTTATGCTTGAGACACGGAAATTAAAATCCCGATGATTGTTAAAAGGGAAGATAATCGTCCTGGCATTTTGCAGATTTAAAACTCTTTGTTAGACTTAGCCAAAATACTAACACGCATGAAAAAGTTGATAAATGACGAACTAGAAGATAAAACCGATGAAAGTTCTTCAGATGCCCGGTATAGGGCAAGGATGACCGAACAGCAACAAAGTCATTTAGAAGAGTTAAAAAAGTTACAAGAGAGTTTCAAAGAGAAGGCTGAGCCCGTAAATAGCTTCGAGTCTCGAGAAGACTTTGTCTCTGATGTCAAAGAAGGAGACGAATTAAAAGCTGAAAAAAAAGTAGAAGTATCTAGAAAAAAAGGACTTTTCAGAGTAATCGCTGACAAATTCTCTTTCGCTGTTCGTCCATCCACTTGGGCGAAAGTCATATCTGGTCTTAGGAGTTTGTTCGGTGGAAAATCCATCGATGAGCTTCTTTTAGAAATAAAGGCTGGAAACAAGACGATCAAGTCTCTTCTTGCTCTTCTGAAGCATAAGGAAAAACTTTCCTTGCAGATCAGGATAGCAGCTTTATTAAGGGAAATCAGGCTCAGTAGAAGCATAGGTAGAGAGCCGCTAAGCAGAATTTTGGCTATCCAAGGTAGCCTAATTTCAAATCTTAGTGCGGCAGTTAGGGAGAGTTCTGGAAAAAAAGATATACAAAAGCTTTTGGGCTATCAGCACCAGGCTTTAACACAGTCAAGGTTCCTTGCTACACAAGTTATCAAAGATGTACAGGTTTCTCATTCAGCCACCCAAAGCCAAACCAAACCGTATGACCCAAGAAGTGAGTGTCCTCCTAGTCTCTTTCCGGCGTATTATGTATTCAATGATCCGCTGTCTCATACATGGATAAGTGACCTACAGATTCTTAAGGGGATAAATATATCGGCCACCCTGAAGAATCTCCTCTCTGAAGTCAAAAACAGGATAATTGCAATTTTTTCCACGGAGATCTTAGGTGCAACTGCAATTGGCATGCAGATGCAAACAGTGACAGCTTCTAGTAGCAGAAGACCAGAAAATCCTTTCGGCCAAGATCATCAACATAGGCATATTTTTGAGCAACGGTCCCATCATCATGGAGGTGGATGCCCTTGTTGTAGTCATGTACTTGAGACAAGTCAATCATTGCGCTTCTCTTACTCACCGTCCGCTGCAAGACTAGGAGGGCCGGGTGATATCCTCTCTTCGGCGCGTTGTAACCTAGCTGCAAGAACGCAAGCACAGATACAAATCTAGCAATTTTCTCGGTAACTGCACGAATATAGATAGATCTAGCAATTTTTCTGTGCTTGGAGATGGGATGCCGGCGAGACAGAGATCAACTCTAACGTGCTTTACAAGAGAGAAGTGTGCAATCACAGCCACAGAAATCCGACATTCTCATAGCTTTCGAAAGGAAATCCATGCACAAATTAAAAAGAATGAGTGTTATTTTACTATAGGAAGCGTAATACCAGCTTGACCCATATATTTGCCTTTCGCATCCTTATATGAAACGTCACAACTGGCACTACCCTTTAGAAAAATCATCTGACACACACCCTCATTTGAGTAAATTTTTGCCGGTAATGGTGTAGTGTTGGAAAACTCAAGGGTAACATGACCTTCCCATTCAGGTTCGAGGGGCGTTACATTTACTATTATTCCGCATCTAGCATATGTAGACTTCCCCAAACAGATGACTATAACATCACGAGGAATTCTAAAATATTCAACCGTGCACCCTAGTGCAAAGCTGTTCGGTGGAATAACACAGAAATCCCCTGTTTTCTCTATGAGCATTGACTCGTCAAAGTTTTTTGGATCGACTTGCGAAACTGCAAGATTCGTAAAGATCTTGAATTTATTTGATACTCTCGCATCGTATCCGTATGAGGAAAGACCATAGGAAATAACACCATTGGAGATTTTGGACGATACAAACGGCTCTATCATCCTAGATTCTAAAGCCCTGGACTTTATCCACTGATCAGGCATTACGGGCATTTTAAGGCTTGAAGCTCCTAGAAGTAACCTAACTCTTATACATCAATATGACTAAAACCTCCATATAAAACTGGCTTTATATGACTCACACAAATTTTATGGGCAAAAGTAACTCTCTTTTATCAATTCTAAGCATTAGTAAAAAAAGAAAACCAGATCGCGTTCAACAACAGAGTACTGAATCTGTAACCTCAGAACGTTGAATTTATAGCTTCAGAAGATTGGATCTGTGGCTTTTTTCCAAAAATATCTTCAATATACCAGAAAAATAATCCTACATACCTTATGAAACCAAGGTACTATAAGAGAACAGCATCCCTTCCATACACGTTTATCAAGACTCTGAACTAGTAAGTTACAATAACCTGAAAACAAGTAGCTATCGTTTTGCATTATAGGTAGTTCGTGTTCAGATTAGTTTTGGTGTAACTATAAAAGATGAACCTTTGTAGTAGGAAAAAATGCAACGCATTGGAATAATCGGAGGCGGACAGCTAGGAAAAATGATAGCCATAGCCGCGTATAATCTGGGTTTTAAAGTTTGCATCTTAGCAGAGGAGGAGAACTCCCCAGCTATAGATGTGGCAAGGGATTATGTTGTTTCACCTTTCCTCGATAGGTCAGCGATTCTTCACTTTGCAGAACATGCAGACTCTATAACATTTGAGAGCGAAAACATACCAATAGACACGCTTGATCTACTCCACGATAAGTTCAACGTTCCAAATACTAAGGCGGTTAAGGTAGCACAGAACAGGTTCTTAGAAAAAGAATTCTTAAGGAAAAATGGAATACCAACCACCGAATATTGGTACATCCAAAAGGAGGAAGATCTTAATAGTATGGATTTTCCAGTAATATTAAAAACAATTGAAGGTGGCTATGACGGAAAAGGGCAATTTCTCCTAGAGAGTCATGATCATGCAAGAAAGGAAGCTGAAAAACTTAAATTCCCTCTAATAGGAGAAAAGTTATTTAGGATAAGTAAGGAATTCTCTATAATAGTTTCGAGAAATGAAACTGGGAGTGTGTATTTTCCAATAGCAGAAAATGTTCATGTTAATGGAATACTCAGAACATCCAGCGTGCCAGCTGTACTTCCTCATCGTGTCGCACTTGAAATAAAAAACATAGGATTTCAAATAGCGGATTTATTAGAAATAAAGGGTCTCTTGTGTGTAGAATTTTTTCTCGACGAAGATAACAAGCTAGTTGTAAACGAAATCGCCCCTAGACCACACAATTCTGGTCACTGGAGCATGGATTGCTGCGACATTGATCAATTTGAAGAACTTGTTCTTGCAATTACAGGTAATAAACTCAAAAAACCTAATCTCGTAGTTCCGTGCACAATGAAGAATATTCTTGGCAATGAAATAAATACTTGGAAAGATTCATTCCTACAAAAAAACGTAAAACTCTACAACTATGGCAAGGAACAACCTAGACCCCTGAGAAAGATGGGCCATATAAACATTCTGTATCCATAAGACATCCTGAAGCATTGGTTTTACCTTGATTATGTAATAGAACAGCCCAAAACCCTAAGAAAGACAGAGCTTATAAAGATTTTATATCCGTAATATATCTTCAATGTCAGCTTTAAATTTTGCTAGATTTTCTTTTTCAAAATTTCCATCATCCTTTATTACGATCTCTGGATTCACTGAGTGGAATCTGGTCTCACAATTTTCAATTGAGTTCTCAATCATAAGTGTAAGTTCATATAGACACTTTTTCGAAAACAAGTAGGAAAAATATTTTTTGCTTCCGCGGTTCTTCACTAGTGCATCAACAATATTTATGACTTTCCCAGCTTTAGGGTTATGAGAAATGAATCTTTGCATCAGGATAAATGGTGCAAGAACATGTATCCGGTAATAGCTATCAAAGATAGCTTGACTAGATGTCTCTACACTGTCTTGCACGAAAAACGACGCGTTATTTACAAGTAGATTAAGATGCGGAAACGTGGCAAATGATTCATCCATTATCCTTCCGACATGATCTGAAAGAATTAGATCTTCCTGATATACATGAGTTCGTATTTTATATGTTTCCTCCAATCTGTTTTTTAATAAAACTACATCACCATAGGACTTGTTGTAGTGTAAGATCAGATCATATCCATAACTTGCAAGAATCTCAGAAATAAACGCTCCCAACCTTCTTGCTGAACCTGTTACTAAAGCCGCTTTCCTTTCCAAAATAAGTAAATTTTGCTTCTTTAAAAGATGAAATACAAATAGAATTTTCTACTTTCTAATACTCTACAAAACGTGTAGGTGAAAAGACAGTATTCCACAGAGGAGTTTTTAAAGTTCTTTAAAGAATCATTTAAAACTCTTTTCCCTGCCAAAAAGTTCATAAAGTGTGGATATATAAATGTCATATCAGACAGATTGGTTGCCTGCTTAAACGGAAAAATCAATAGGTTAATAATCAACATTCCTCCTAGACATATGAAATCCACCTTAGTTAGTGTTGCGTTCCCAGCTTTTGTTCTTTCAAAAGAGCCTTCAAAAGGAATAATAGTAGCAAGCTATTCGAGCCTACTAAGCACTAAACATTCACTCGAAACAAAACTCGTTATGTCTTCTGAGTGGTACAAGAACAAGTTCAAGGACACGGTTATATCAAAACATCACAACACAAAAAATAAATTTTTAACTACCAAGTTAGGATTCCGGCTCGCGACATCAATTTCAGGAACACTTACTGGAGAAGGAGCAGACATAATAGTAGCTGATGATCCAATAAATGCACTGCAGGCGAACAGTAACACATTTAGAGAAAGGACGAAGACTTGGTTCCTAAATACATTTATGACACGCCTAAATCATAGTAAAAAGAGTATAGCAATCATTGTTATGCAGAGGCTTCATTACGATGATATATGTGGTTACTTAACAAGAACTTCCGGCAAGTGGCATGTTATATCACTTCCACTTATTGCAGAGAGGAAAGAAAAAATTACTTCCATAAATTCAAAAAAGATTCTTCTAAAAAGGAAGGAAGGCGAAGTTTTAAATAGAAACTATTTAAAGCATGAAAATATACCAAAACTGAAAGAGGAGATTGGCACCTACGTCTTTGCCTCACAGTACCAACAAAATCCTATTTCAAATACAAACTCAATTATCAGGAGAGAGTGGATAAAGCGTTACTTAGAAAAAGAAGAGATAAGCGAAATATTGTATATATCTCAAAGCTGGGATACAGCAGCTTTTAGCACTCAACAGAGTGATTATACAGTCTGCATTACATTTGCGAGATCAAAAACAGCATTTTATGTTTTAGACGTGTATAGAGAAAAACTAGATTATCCTGAAATAAAAAGAGCAATTGTTGAAAACGCAGAAAAATGGAAAGCAAATTACGTTCTTATTGAGAATAAATCAAGCGGACAAGCTTTAGTACAAGACCTTAGAAGTTCAACAGCTCTACCAATAGTTTCTGTTACTCCAGTTAGAAAAAAAATAGAAAGACTCTACAGTGTTGTTTCAATATTTGAATCAGGAAAGTTCTATTTACCGCATTCCAGTGAATGGTTGGCAAATTTCGAACTGGAGCTTTTTAGCTTTCCAGGATCGGTTTACGATGACCAGATAGACAGTCTTACGCAGTATTTGAACTACGAAATTACGAAAAGTTATCCCCAATTAAGTATAAGATTCCTCTAGAATCGTAATGTTGATAAGTACGTGTAAAACCTGTTTATACAGGGTTTATTATTTATTGAAATCTTTAATGGGCCCAGTTTTTTTTAAACTACACAGGATTTTGAAGAGAATTTCAACAAATCTGTTCAATTGAGTGTATCATCCCTTTTTTAGTTGAAATCTTTCTCATTAATGTGAACTGTTAATATATTTTTACACTCAAGATACACCAATCTATGCGACATTAGAGCCTATAGTTTTACTGCAATTAACAAACTCTGATTTTGTTCAAAAAACTGTGAAAAAGATTTGATAAACACTTTTTCCTAAAACTACATCAATAACAAAATATATATCTGTAAAATAAGTATGTAGTAGAATTGAGACTTATATTACAGTAATTTGTCTATAAGTTTCAAAGCGGTCGTGTCGTTGCTAGATAAAAAAATATCCACATGGTTCATGAGACAAGCAGGAAGGTATCTTCCTGAGTATCTCGAAATATCAAAAAAAATGACCTTTTTTCAGATGTGCGAATCACCTAAAATAGCATCAGAAATAACATTACAACCAATCAGAAGATTCGATCTTGACGCAGCAATAATATTTTCTGATATTCTTGTTCTACCAAGAGCTCTTGGTTGTAATATAGATATCAAAAAAAGTATTGGTCCTATAATAGAGAGGATAAGTAACCCAAATGAGTTAACACATGATGTGTTCGAGGAAAAAATTTCTCCAACACTGAATGCGATTGCTATAACAAGAAAATCTCTTCCAGAAAATAAGAGCCTAATAGGTTTTGCTGGAGGACCATGGACGGTAGCGCTCTATATAATTGAAGGTGGATGGGATAAGACTTTTTTAAGAACAAAAGAATTCATTAACAAAAGGTACCATGAGTTCAAAGAAATAATATCGATTTTGACTGATGCAACAATTCAATACTTAAATGAACAAGTCAAACATGGTGCGGATTTTGTACAAATATTTGAAAGTTTTGCTTGGGCAGCATCATCAAACGAGTTTGAAGAGTTCATAATAGGACCAACGAGAAGAATAGCTTCATCTATTGATGTTCCAGTTATAGGATTCCCTAAAGGAGCCGGAGTGTCTTATCTTCAATATGTGAAAGAAACTTCAGTTGACGTAATAAGTACTGATCATTCTCTCCCACTCGATTGGATAGTAGACAATCTTCAAACCCACGCTGTTATACAAGGAAATCTTGATCCTTATCTTCTAGCATTTAATAAGAAAGAGGCACTTCTACAAACAGAAAGAATAATAGATGCTTTCTCAGGAAAGAATTTTATCTTCAATCTTGGTCATGGTATTTACAAGGAAACGCCGCTTTCCTCAGTTGAAGCAGTTTTAGATTTTATAAGGTCTAGGAATTAATAAGTAAATTTGTTACAACTACAGCCGTGTCTCTTGTGATGACTTCAAAGTGGGCTTCCTTAAAAATCTTGAAAGAGAGATTGTGGAGCTAAAGAAAAAGAAAAATGCTGTAATACTTGCTCACTACTACCAGGATGGTGAATTACAAGATATAGCTGATTTTGTCGGTGATTCTCTTGATTTATCTAAAAAGGCTTCAAGTACAGATGCTAAAATCATTGTTTTCTGTGGTGTGACGTTCATGGGTGAAGTTGCAAAACTGTTAAACCCAAGAAAAAAAGTTATTGTGCCCGATATGGCAGCCGGTTGTTCTTTAGAGGATTCCTGTAAAGTTGAACATTTGAAAAAGTTTGTAAGTTCTGTTGAGAATCCGTTTATTTTGACATATATAAATTCTTCGGTTCATGTTAAGGCAATATCAGATTCAATATGTACCTCGTCTAGTGCTGAAAAAATAATAAACAATATACCAAAAGAGAAAAATATAGTTTTTGTTCCGGACAAGTTTTTGGGTAACTATTTGCAGAAAAGGACGGGCAGAGAAATGAAAATTTGGCAAGGAACCTGCATCGTGCACGAAAATTTCTCTGAGAAACATGTTATTTCCCTTAAATTAGAGAATCCAGATGCGAAAGTTGTTGCTCATCCAGAATGTCCTGATGTGCTTATCAAATATGCGGACTTTGTTGGATCAACATCTCAAATACTTTCGTACATAGAAAAATCGGGCTTCTTAAAGTTTATAGTTTTGACTGAGCCGGGAATAATACACCAGGCAAGAAAAATTCTTCCGTATGGTGTTTTTCTTCCAGTGGAATCAGTTAATTCATCTGGGGCATGTGCTATGTGTAGCGAGTGTCCCTACATGAGACTAAACACAATGGAGAAGTTGTATCACTGCTTAGTTAGAGAAGAACCGTTAATAGAAATAGACCCATCAATCTTTGATTCTGCAAGATCCGCCGTCGAGAACATGTTTTTTTACCTGAATAAACAGAGGGTATAAATCCAATGTTTCGTATTTATTGTTTAGATAGATGCGATTTTACCTCGTTCATTATTTGATTGGGTAAAAATTGAGAAAGGTCTCCACCAAGGATTGCTACTTGTTTGACAAAAGTTGATGAGAGAAATTGTGTTTCGTGTGAGGCAGGAAGGAATATTGTTATTATGCCATCGTCTAATTTATGATTTACCCAACTCATTTGGAACTCATATTCAAAGTCTGACACCGCTCTTAGGCCTCGCACTATGATGTTACTTTTTTCCTGCCTAACAAAATCAACTAGAAGACCTCTGAAAGTTTTTATTTCAAGTTTCCCTTGAATTTCTTCTACGGAATTTTGAATGAAACTCTTTCTCTTTTCACTTGAGAATGTCGGAGTTTTTGATGTGCACTCCGCAACAGCTATTATGAGCTTGTCCACCACTAAGAGTGCTTTCTTTATTATATCTAAGTGACCTAGTGTTACTGGATCAAATGTTCCAGCGTATACTCCGATCCTCATATATTTACTTAATTAATCCTATTACTAAGATTTTTAACTCATCGTCCAGTTCCTTATCTAGAAAACTACCCTTTGTTATAACTATTTTCCTAGTAAGTGGCTGCATATCTATTACAAAATTCTCAATTGGTGACAATCCGCTGCCAATCTTTATCTCAATCTGTTCTGAGATAATTTTATTTCCCCGAATATCATATATTTCATAATTTATGTATGCATCATCACCACAAAACTTTGGTTTTTTATTTGTTACCCTTCCATTCAGTATTATAGGATTCATTTCAAAGTCCGTGGCGTTTTTATTTTCTACGTCTAGAATTTCAACTTTGAAGGAGGTAAAGTCACTGTTTCTCTTATCTAAAAAAACCTCACTTGCTATCGAACCCGGTACGCCAATCTGTGTTTCTTCCCCTTTTTTCATACCTATTGGAATCATGTTTAATATAGGAAGTTGATTTTTTCCTACAATATATTCAAGCTGCTCTAACTTTCCTATCGTACCTCCGTAAGCATTGATTTTGACTTTATCACCACATTTTATTTCATTTCCTTCTCCTGCTTTTAATAACGATTTTGTAATTAATCGGTCATAGAAAAGCCTACTTCTTATACCATCGAACAATCCGTAATTATCTAGCCGCGAGTCTATATAAAGTTCGATTATTGGTTTAACAATGTAATAACCAATAGAGATGAATATATTATTTCGATTGTTTAATTGCAGTTCGTATCTATTTTCTTTATCTGAGTTTTTTAGGTAAACAGCCAGCGAAAGAGATGATATGAATAGTAGGAGTAAAAAAAGTATGACTTTTAGTAGTCTTTTCATCTATTTGATGTGCGATCACGAAAGAAAATGCTACGATGTTCCACGTGGAACACTGTCTCGAATTTCAAAGAACCACTCTTCATATTATTAGAATCTACATGCACTGTGTATATAATTGTATATGACCCGAGTAGGTTTTTCCATGAATAGAAC